>JAUNAE010000043.1:0-5400 GCA_030527765.1 Eubacteriales bacterium | reverse complement strand
CATTGAATCTCTGTCCTGCTTCTGCCAGTTCTCTCATTCCGCTATGCTCCAGATGCCCATAGGGAAGCATCTCCTGCAGATTACCCGGATATAGATAGGATTCTCTGAATTGCTGATTTCTTACATTCTTTTCACTGAATTCCTGTTCAAACTCCTCTGCATTATCATGGATTCCAAAGAATAAGTCTCCATATGTCTTGCCTTTTGGAATCAAAGCACGAAGCTGCTCATAGCAATTCACGTACTTTTTATCGCCCCATGGCCAGAACACTTCTGCTGTGAACTGTCTTTCTGCCCACATTTCTTTCTCGACCTTTACATTCAGCTTTTTATCTTCGTAATAATCCTTGTAGGACTGCAGCACGATGATATTTTTCTTTTCATTGGCCTTTGCTTTGCCGATCCACACCATTGCTTTGTTTCCGCATACTGGGCATGACCCCTGCTGCCGGTTCTTCCACTTCGGATCCGGAACACTTAGTCCGCCACAAGATGTACAACTGCAGGCATTTTCATCCCTATGAACGAACAGATAGTTCTCAGGAATGAGCATATCCAGGATCCACTTCTCCACTCCTTCCGGAATTGCCGGCACAACATCCATCTTTTCATTGAGTCGGTTCTGCTTTCTTTGTTCTGCCTGAACTCTCTTTCTTGCGTCCATGCTTTCTTCCCAGTAATAGATATTCTGACGCAGATATTCTTCTGTTCTTTCCTCGTCCTTCCCTGTATCCCACACGTAAGTCTCATGGCCTGCATAATAGTAGGAGTAAGGATTGTTCGTCCTATTCTCTTGCATTTTCAGTGCAGCATTCTCTAATTTAACTGTTGACCATCGATTCGTCCTGGCATCCCATACATTTCTGGTCTTGCGATCTGAGAGATACCGAACACCCAGTTCGCCTCTGTAAAACAAATCAATGCACAGAATGTCTATCCCGCCTACAAAGAAGATGTTACTGACAGCTACCACCTGTCCAAAGCTTACTGTTTCCGGTTCTCTTGGCTCCGGAAGACTTCTCAGTATTTCTGTTCGATTCATGCCTTATCCTCCAGATAGTATTTTCTGATAATCTTCTTTGCAGTTCCCATATTCGGGATTCCAAGAGTTACACGGCTCGCTGTCACTTTTGCAGCTGATAATATCGCTTTGTCTACTTCCACCTGATGTCCAAAACTCCATTTCAGCAATTTCGCAAGGCATCCCTTGAGGCTCTTTCCTCTTCTCCGGACCGCAATAGCCATTTCCGGAGATTCCAAACACTCTGTTCGAATATACTCCAACCAGTCCTCGAAGATTCCGGAAAGCTTCACCTGTCCCACTTCCACTGTCAGCTTTCCCATTGCTGCCATATCAGCTTCGCAGAGAAACAGTGTCTCTCCTTCCACATACATATCCACATATTCTCTATCAATGCCGTTTTCTTCGGCCATCTTATAAATGCTCTCGTTATCTCCTTCATTCAGCAGATTCTCTGCCAGTTCATTAATTTCTTCAAAAGAATCCATCTCTCCGAAGCATTCATACAGCTGTGTTTGTTTTTTGTTCGATTCTGCCATTTAAATCCTCCTGGCCAGCTTGATCATCGTGTAGGAACGATACCTGAAGCCAAGAGGTGAGATTCCTTCATACTGCTTTGCAATATAATATCCCTTCCATGGTTTGATCTCCGTCTTCCAGTGCTTCAGGACCCTTGTCTTTGGTTCCGGAAGAGGCATATTCCTGCTGCATCTGTAATTGGCAACGGATAACCGCGGTTTTGACTCTGATCCATCCTTTTTCTTCTCTCTGGTATGCTCATCTTTCGTCAGATAGTTGGCCAACTGTGAGAAATCTTCTTCCGCAAATTTGGAATTTCTGATTTCTGTAAGCCATGTTCCGCCCTTCTTCCATGCTTTTGTGATAATTGAGGCCGTGTCTCCGATCTCATTTATCACCAGATGTATGTGCCATGCTCCCTTGGTTCCTCTTTCTATATTCCGGATCCATCGGAGCTCCTGTCCCCTCTTCTTGTATTCCCTTCGTACAATTCTCATTGCATCCTGAAAATCTTTCAGAGCAGTCTTCATATCCTCCGGCCTCTCCGGTACCCGATATGTCCATGTTGCCCAGATATCTCCTTGGGTAAAATATTCCAGCAATCGGTGCCGACATCTCTTTGCCTTGTTCCTGGCATTGATCTCTCTCATCTGTTCTTCCGTCAGCTTTTTCTTTGCTTCTCTCTTTTTACCCGGGGCTCCATACTTCCCATCATGATAATCTTCTATTTCTATGATTTCTCCGCCTCTGAAGGAGTACTTTTTTCTCTTTGTTCCCATAGCATTTATGTCCTTAACTTAATATCTTTATCAAGTGATACACGGGGAGATTCACTCCCCGTATTTCTTGACATTTTTAAGCCCTTTTGCTACTATGAGACAGACGATGTAGCTCCTTTGAGGGCTGGCCGGTGCTTATTGCATCGGCTTTTTTATATGATTGCTTTTACTACAGCTTTATTCTGCCTTGCGAGGTCTTTCGCATAAGCAGCCACCTCTTCCTTGGTTCCCATAAAGCTGCAGATATAGCAGTAATTTCCCGAAGGAAATTTGATTTTGCGGTCAAACCGTATGATCCATACAATGGCGGTCCTCTCATCCATGTGATCCCTCCTTTTCATAAAATAAAAGCGTCCTGATGGGTTTGAACCATCCACCGGTTTCCCGGATCAGCCCTCTGCTGAGAACGCTGCTTGCTATTCTTCATCTTCTCTGCTCTTCGCATCTGCTGCCAGACACGCCCACAGACATACCATGGTTGCTCCAATAATTGCGCCGAGCGCAAAAGTTAAAATGTAACCCATTCCTGCTGTTTTCTCCTCTCCTCTGCTTTTCGCATCTGCTCACGACGTGCAGCAATTCTTCTTTTTCTTCTTCTCTTTCTTATGACCTGTTTCAGCATTTCCTCTGAAGCTAAAATAAGTGACATATAGAAAAGCGTGAAGCAGATGATCGTCATAACTACCAGTGATGTGCTTTCTGCAAATAACACTTCTCTGCAAACTCCGTATGTTGTTGTCGTGATGGCCAAAAGCACTGCATCGAATCCTTTATGCAACATTTCCTTTTCTCCTTCCGAATAATTCCCCGATCCGTTCCATGACTTTATCCACAATATTGTCAATGGATATCTCTGTTTCCCTCTCACTTGGTTTTCCTTCCACCACAGGGCGGTTACTCCATCCGGAATAAGCTGCCACTGCTGCCGGATCAAATACCGGTACATACTTTTTCATGTTGTGATCCATGAGTTTACGGCGATTACACTGCCAATCAATGAAGACCAGCTGATTGATCATTACAATGTTTCCATCCTCGATCAGCGCATAATCCTGATATCTTTTGCCGATCTGGCCCCGGATCTCTTTTGTTCGTGCCTTCACGGTTGCTTCTGAGATTCCGAATTCCTTCGCCGTGTCTCTGTAATTTCTGTATGGAAATCCTCTTATGGATTCCGTATAAATCATCTCTTTCATCTTTCCTCCTTAAATTTCCTGAGCGTTTCCAGGTATCCATTCAGATATGTCAATTCCTCTCGTAGTGCATATCTTCGGCCAATATCGAATCCGTATCCACATGGCCCTTGATTCCCAACTTCCACCTTGTTCAGCTGTTCTATTTCTTTTGTTAAATACTCTCTTCGAGCCTCCATCTTCTGGAGCATGATTTCCATTTCTCGGTTCATAAAATGCTCCTTTCTATATGTTGCCGATGCTATAATTAGGTGTATGCGGACCGTGAATCGCCTCTTGAAGGGAGGTGATTTTATAAAAATATTTCGTACTTCGAAAAACACCGAAACTTCTAAGCGTCTACAGCGCTTAGGTTACAAGCTTCAGTTTTTTAGTTATGTAGACAGCGATGTAAGCAGCATCGTTGCCCACTACATAAAAGAGTTGTAAAAACTCTGGTAACTATTAACCATGTTCCAACACGGTCCGCTATTTCAAATCTTCCACTTGCTCCGGTGGTTGATCTGCTATCTTACTTCAGATATCCCTTCAGCCAGATCAGCTCTGTCTCCAACGCTGATTTCTTCCCTGCGTAATATCCCATCCGGAATCTTCCTATATCCTGTTCTGCTGCCTTCTTCTCTATGTCTGAGATCGCTTGTCTCACCATATCGATTCTGTCCAGTACTAGATTCCTTCTGATTACTTCTTTTTCCTCTGGCGGGTATATTCTCTCCATGTAATCTCCCTTCTGTTGTTCACTTCTGTCCTATCCTTAATACACAGGTGTCACTTTTTCAGTCTCAGATGAATTTACGGTAACTTTCATCCTGATCAGCAGCTCTGCACTTCCATTCGCATCATGTACTAACCGATATTCCAGTACATTTTCCAGCTTTGAATTGTCAATGTAGAGCTGCTCATGTTCAGGATCCAACCCTGACATGATTCTGAAATTATTCATCCTTCTCTTTTTCCCTTCTGTTGACTTCTCCAATCTCCTCTCCTATCCTTGAAACACAGACCGCGAATCGTCCTCCGAAAGGAGGTGATTTCTTGAAACTCTATCGAACTGCATTTTCTAATGTGCAAATGAGACGTCTCGAATGTCTCCACTATGAACTGCAGTACTTTACATACGTTAGTGGCGATGTCGCAAGCATCGTTGCCCACTATGTAAAGACACTGTAATTTTCTGTAACTGCTAACCTCGCTCCAACGCGGTCTGCTTTTCAAGGATAGGAAACGGATGTTTCCGGTATCCTTACTCCTCCTCTAAGATGTCCTTTTTCACAATGTCCAACATGTTATCCAGCAGGTTCTCCTTCTCCTTGGGATCTATTCCCATGTCGTTCATCATCTGATCTATGATCGACTTCATTCCATTCAGCATCAGATAGAACTTCGGTACGCTTCCTAACCCTATGTTGTCCTCTACTTCTGCTTCCAGACTTCCCTCCGGCAGCTTGATCAGCATTACTACTTCGTGATCCTCCAGAAATTTATCCATGATTTCTCCGAAGGTATCGATATTTAATTCTTTTTCCATATTGTTTCTCCCATGATGATTTAAAATCATCATTTCTTGTAAAAAAATAACTCTTCTTTCTTCTTCAAAGAATCGATTTCTAAGAGTTCACAAAGCGCCTGAACCTCACTGGTCTTAAATTCCTGCTTATTATTGAGTTTCAGCGCAAATCCATACGCAGATATTCCCAAATAATCAGCAACAAACTTCAATTTCATTCCCTTCTCATTAATCAATTCTTTGAGTGCTTTTGTGTTTGTCACTTTCTTTACTCCTTTCTCTTATGTTTGATGATTTTAAATCATCTATGATAATACTAGCACTCTGTTGATTGTAAGTCAACTATTTTTTATCAAAACACCAAATAATATTGATTTATAA
>JAUNAE010000430.1 GCA_030527765.1 Eubacteriales bacterium | reverse complement strand
TGAAAGGTTAGAATGCAAGTGTATGGCCTGACAAGAAGAATTGTCAGCTGGGTGAAAGGTTAGAAAGCAAGTGCTAATTCTATCTCCTCTTGACAAGTCTGATATTCTATGGCACGATTAGCAGGATGTTTATCACCGGGTAAACGTCCTCGAGCATGTGTGCACTTCGGTAGGTCGTAGAAGAAGTGTAACCATGCTTCTTTTTTTCTGATTTTTGACATTGCAATACAAGGAGAATTCAAATGAAGAAAACCTTTTTTCACTATGTGCTTCAGAGCACTCTGGGTATGATTGGTATTTCCGTCTACATTCTGGCAGATACCTTTTTCATCTCTATCAGCGGAGGCGCAGACGGTATTACCGTTTTGAATCTGATGCTCCCACTGTACGGTCTGCTCTACGCAATCGGGGCCATGATCGGAATCGGATCTGCCACAAAATTTGCGATCCGGCGCCAGCAGAAACGGGAAGCCGACCACTATTTCACCCATTCCCTTGCCTGGCAGTTCCTCGCAAGCCTTCCTTTTATACTGATTGGACTGATTTCTCCGGGACGATACCTCGGCTTCATGGGTGGAGATGCCCGGATCGTTTCCCTCGGAACAGGTTATGCAAGAATTGTCTTTCTTGCGGCACCATGCTTTATGATGAATTTCACTTTCACAGCATTTGCCAGAAATGACAAGGCTCCCACGACAGCCATGATTGCAAGCCTGTCGGGAAGCCTTTTCAACATCATTTTTGATTATATTTTCATGTTTCCACTGGGGATGGGAATGAAGGGCGCCGCTCTTGCCACATCTCTTTCCCCTGTTGTTACGTCCATGGTCACTCTGACCCACTATCTGGGCAAAAATAATACCATCCATCCCTCGAAATTTTCTCTTTCTCTCAGAAGACTTGTCGGTACATGTCAGCTTGGATTCTCCGCCTTTGTAGGCGAAATATCTTCCGCTATCACAACGACAATCTTCAACACTCTACTCCTGTCCATCGCAGGAAATACCGGAGTTGCCGCTTACGGTGTCATCGCCAATCTGGCTCTGGTTGCAACCGCACTGTTTAATGGAGTAGCTCAGGGTGTCCAGCCTTTACTCAGTACCTCTTATGGAAAAAATAATTTCAGGGAAATCCGTCAGCTGCTTCGTCTTGGTATTATCACGGCACTCCTTCTGGAAACATGTATTCTCGGAATCGCCTATGGATTCACGGATCAGCTTGTGCACATTTTTAACAGCGAGAATAATCTTCTTCTGGCTCAGTATGCCCACGCCGGATTGCGCCTGTACTTCCTCGGCTACATTCTTGCCGGAGTAAATATTCTGCTGGTAAACTATTTCTCCGCCATCGCCGATGTCCGCACTGCTTTTCTCGCTTCAATACTCCGAGGAGTCGCAGCCATCGCCTTATGCGCCATTGTTCTTTCCCGTCTCTTTGGAATGACCGGAATCTGGCTTTCCTTCCCGGCTGCGGAATGTATCACTCTGCTTTCGATCCTTGGATGTTCCTTGCGCAGACGCGCCGCATAAAAGCAATTTAACCGAATAGCTGCTCCGCAGCTATTCGGTTATGAGCAAGAAGCAAAGCGGATTGCGAATATCCGTTTATTCCAGATTATAAATATCTGTATATTTTTTCTCAAAGTATCTCATAAGTGGCTTTGAGCTGATTTCTTTTTTGCAAACCTCTGCAATGACTTCTTTTGGAAGTCTTGTACTTCCGAATCTGTGAATCTTCTCATTCAGCCACTTTGTGATCTCTTTGATTTCACCTTTTCGAAGAATCTCATCTACAGATCCGAGTTCTGTCTCCATCGCCTCCAGGATCATTCCATCATAAATGCTTCCAAGCAGATAGGAAGGGAAATATCCAAAGGAACCATCGGACCAGTGCATATCCTGAAGAATACCGTCTACATCCTTCTCAGGCACAAGATCCAGATACTCTTTCATCTTCTGATTCCACAGCGCCGGAAGTTCAGAAACCGGAACATTGTCACGGAAAATCGCTTTCTCCATCTCATAACGAAGAATGATGTGGAAGCAATAAGTCACCTCATCTGCCTCTGTACGGATGAAGCTGTTTTTGACATGATTGATCTCACGGTAAAACTCGTCCAGAGAAATTTTCTGAAGCTCCGGTAGAATTTCCTGAATCTCCTCATAGATCGGACTCCAGAAATTCTTGTTTCGGCCGAGAATATTTTCATAGAATCTGGACTGACTCTCATGAATTCCCATATAGGAGCAGCTTCCGGCAACCGTTCCATCCAGTTTCGGATTCACATTCTGCTCAAACACGGCATGGCCGCCCTCATGAATCGCAGAGAACATAGCAGAAATAGGATCATTCACATGATAATGATTTGTCACACGGACATCCCCGGAGGAAAGGTTCAGCGTGAATGGATGCTCAGATTCTCCGACGCATCCCTTATCAAAGTTGAATCCCTCATACTTCAGCAGATAATCCTGTACTTTTTTCTGCTGATCCACATCATAAAATCCTTCGTAAATACGGGTTTCCGGCTGTTTCGCCTGAAGAATCTTTCTCGTCAATGGAATCAGTTCTTCTTTTAACTCCTCAAAGATCCGATCGATTGTGGCAGAATCCATTCCCTCTTCGTAATCATTCAGCAGTGCCTCGTACACTTCCTTATCCGGATCCGTATAGGCCTTTTCCTGCTTCGTCATCTCGATTACTTTTTCCAGGTATGGTGCAAAAATGGAGAAATCACCGGCATTCTTTGCCTCTTCCCATTTCGCCTCAGACTCAGACTTCACTTCTACAAACTCCGCAAAAAATTCTTCCGGAATTCGTTCATCCTTCTCAAACTGTCGAAGCATGCGTGTAACGATAAACTTCCAATCGGAATCTAACTGCTCAAACTCCTCCGGTTTTCTGAGTTCCTCCAGAATACTCTTCAGTTCCGGAGCTGTTGATAATTTAAACATCTCCGTTGAAAACTGTGACAAAGCAGCCTGACTTGCCGCAAATCCCTCCTTCGGCATCTGGGTTCTCATATCCCAATACAGAAGGGTGACAACCTGATTATAATTTTGAATTTTCTTCAGATAAGACTGAAGCTCTTCCAGTTTTTTACTCATTTTTTCTCGCATAATCCAATTCACCTCTCTAAAGTGTTAATGCTACCTTAGATTGACTTTTTTCTGCTCTACTTGCCTGTCTCTGTTT
>JAUNAE010000429.1 GCA_030527765.1 Eubacteriales bacterium | reverse complement strand
CATCCCACAATCCTGAGTGTTCGTGATTTTGCAGGTTCATAAGATATGATTCCCTTCTCCTGAAGGTGCTGCAAATGGTGATGTACTGTCGATGAGGAACGATATCCAAGGATCTCTCCTAACTCTCTGACTGTCGGTGAAAATCCATGGAGTATGATTCCATAATCTCTTTCGGAAACTCATCTCATCTAACATACCAATATGGTCATCCACATGCTTTGCCACAATATCCATCGCAATCTTCGCCAAATATAAATTGGTTCCAATACCCGCGGTTGCCGTAATACCGGTCTCTTCATATACAGCATCTATCAGCTTTAATGCCATCTCTTTCGGTGTTACCTGATACAGTTCCAGATAATTCGTTACATCCAGAAAACATTCGTCCACACTATACACATGAATATCTTCCGGAGCAACAAACCTTAGATAAATACTGTAGATCCATGCCGAATAATCAATATATAACTGCATCCTTGGCATTGCTGTGATATACTCCACATCCTTCGGTATCTCATGGATACGACACCGGTTCTTGATCCCTAGTTTCTTCATAGCAGGAGTGATTGCCAGACAGATGGTTGACTGGGAACGTGTCGGATCGGCAACGACCAGATTTGTCTTAAACGGATCAAGTTTTCGTTCCACACACTCAACGGATGCGTAAAAAGACTTTAAGTCGATACAAATATATGTTTCCATCACCAATTCCTCCCATCTGACCATGTTTTCTCTTGACAAAAGGGGCAATTCATTTTATCATATAGGCAAGTGGATAGCCTCTTTTGTGTTTTCATTATAGGCAATCCTCTAGCCTATGTCAAGAGGCAATTCAACAAAATAGGTTATCGAATTTCCCATTTTGTTCTAAATCAGTATTTTACAGGATGGAGGTTATCACATGACTTTTGGAGAAAAGGTTCAAACATTAAGAAAGGAAAGAGGTCTTAGCCAGACAGAATTCGGCAAACTCGTTGGCGTATCACTACGCACAGTTCGTGGATGGGAAAACGAAGGAAGATATCCTCGTTATAGAGATTTGTACAAGAAAATTGCAGAAGTGCTTGAGTGCGAGACTTCATATATCATGACTGATGAAGAATCTTTTATATCAGAAGTCTCTGAGAACTACGGCTCCCGCGGTGTAAAGCAGGCGCAAGCAATCCTTGATCAGGCTGCAGCAATGTTTGCCGGTGGAGATCTATCTGACGAAGATCAGATAGCTTTTTTGAATGAAATCCAGACACTTTACCTGGATTCCAAAAAACGAGCAAAAAAATACACTCCTAAGAAATATCTCAAGAGTGATGCAACCGATTCAGTTAAGTAATTAGGTGTACAAACTATCGTACAGCATATGTGCTAAATTAGAATCGTCCCAGAATCCTTATTATATTTTTCAGAGGTGAAAGAATTTGAGTAATTATATTTTTCAATCTGTGGAAAAGCTTGTAAGACGTTATCAGACCAGAGATCCCTTTGAGCTTTTGGATGCCTTAAATGTGGTTGTCCGGGAGACAGATCAATATCAGCACCTAAAAGGTTACTGTTTTTTAAGTTGCAAGACTTATTATGTCATCATAAGCGATTTCCTTTCCGAAGAGGAAAAACGTATCGTTGCTGCTCATGAGCTCGGTCATATTATACTTCATAAAAGACAATTACAAGTAGCACCCATGAAAGATTCCGTGCTATATGATATGAGAGATAATACTGAATATGAGGCCAATCTCTTTGCTGCTGATCTACTTCTTCCGGATGAAGATGTAGCTCATACGTCCAAAAATGAAGACCTGAATTATTTCGGGCTATGCAGCACCTTATATACAACGCCGGAACTTATGAGTTTTAAACTTTATAGTCTTATCCGAAGAGGAAACTCACAATACAATATGCCAATGGCAATCGACAGCAAGTTTCTCGGAAAACACTAAGCGTATCAAGAGCCCTAGATTTTTGATACGCTATTTATCTTAATCGACGGAGGTAAGAATCATGAACTGCAATTATCATCATAACCTATACTATACGCAGCACAAATGGATTCCACATATTTTTTATGGTGCAACCGTTCCATTCATGAAACAGTTACAAGCTGAACAAGGACAATTGTTCGTAAATCTTTTTCATGCCATGCATGAGGATGAAGAAAACTATCAATGTCCTATCGTTTCTTCGGATTTTGAAGTCAATTCTTATATTGACCAAAACCAAACCATAATGCAGATTATCATGCCTGAACCGCCAGAACAACTATACTGTCGAAGTGTATATCTGTGTTATGATTCTGCCTCCAAAAAGAAAGCATACTTTACTGTAGAACTCTCCAAATCCTATGGTTATTATATCTGTTCCTGGACCGAGAACAAAACTCATATAATATATGATGAAGCTCCAGATACAATAGAAAAAGAACTCAATAAAATCAAGCACTATTTTTCGTCTGATTTTAGTTTAGATAATGTTATCGCTGTTACAGTTCCATCAGAAAAAACATCAGCACTCCAGGCAGGAATCGAACCTGCATCGTTCGGTTCGTAGCCGAAAATTCTATCCATTAAACTACCGGAGCAAAACGTTTGCGGAAGGATTCGAACCTTCGGTACGTTTCCGTACATCACCTTAGCAGGGTGACACCTTAAACCTCTCGGACACGCAAACAAAAGTGGATGGAGTAGGACTCGAACCTACGTTGTTTCATGTGTGACAGATTTACAGTCTGCTGCCCTCGCCGCTAGGCATATCCATCCATGGGGTGACTACCGGGAATCGAACCCGGATGTGCAGAGCCACAATCTGCCGAACTAGCCATTGTTCTATAGTCACAGTGACTCCTGTGGGACTTGAACCCAACATTACCAGCTTGAAAGGCTGATGTCCTAACCTTTAGACCAAGGAGCCTTATGTGCAGATCCCACACGGAGATCTGCCTTATTTATTTATGCACCTATCTTAATCTGCATATTTGTATCCAGGACTAGAATATCATCCACAGACACCTGAAACAGCGCTGCCAATACGACCAAATTATCTATAGTCGGCATTGCGGTTCCATGTTGCCACTTATATATTGCCTGCGGTGTGGCGAATCCAAATACTTCTTGTAAATCTCTTACAGAAAATCCCTTCTGCTGTCTCAAATTCATAATATTCTTTCCTGTCTTGACCAGGTAGTGTCAAAAACTACCCATTTTTATTGTTTCTAAGACTCTCTCAAGCCTT
>JAUNAE010000042.1:235-17359 GCA_030527765.1 Eubacteriales bacterium | reverse complement strand
ACAGCCTCAGGAAGAACCTGCGCCATTCCCGACAGAAGGTTTTGATCCGGACGCAACTGTTTGCATTCGGGATGATGAGAAATTATCGGAATGATCGAAACGTAAGTTGCGAAGTAATCTTCGCCCATGAGTAAGTAAATAAGCGGATTGCGAATATCCGTTTGACTAAAAAGAGAGGAATAGAGATTCGTGAACAGGAAGATTCCCTGATGCGGATTTTTGTTCCTCTTTTTGCTGTGGAAAATTATTTTTACAGGAAATATTTGGATGATAAAACTCCATGTTTGATTCTTACGGTTTCTATGCTATAATCGGAATGCAAAATAGCATGAGATTATGAAATGAACGAAGATGTGCTGAAAAGCGAGGATATGAAATATGAGCAAAAAAGCAATTATAGCGATGAGCGGCGGTGTTGACAGTTCTGTAGCTGCTCTTCTTATTAAAGAGAGTGGAGATGACTGTATTGGAGCAACCATGAAACTCTATAATAATGAAGACATTGGTAAGAAAAAAGAAAACACTTGCTGTTCTCTGGATGATATTGAGGATGCGCGAAGTGTGGCATACAAAATCGGTATGCCGTATTACGTATTTAACTTTACCGATCGTTTTCGAGAGGAAGTCATGGATCGTTTTGCTGATTCTTATATGCATGGATGGACACAAAATCCATGTATTGACTGCAATCGTTATTTGAAATTTGACAAACTGTTTCATCGTATGAAAGAGATTGAGAGAGACTATATTGTTACAGGACATTACGCTCGAGTAGAGTATGACGAGGACAGACAGCGTTATCTTCTGAAAAAAGCTGTAGATAGCAATAAAGATCAGTCTTATGTTCTTTATACTCTGACTCAGGAGCAGCTGGCACATGTGAAATTTCCATTGGGTGGTCTGACCAAAGATCAGGTTCGTGAAATTGCTGAGAAACATGGATTTGTGAACGCGAGAAAACATGACAGTCAGGACATCTGTTTTGTTCCGGATGGAGATTATGCAAAGTTTATTGAAGAACATACCGGCAAAAAATCTGTTCCGGGAGAATTTGTAGATGCAGAAGGAAACTACATCGGGCAGCACGAGGGAATCACCCATTATACTGTAGGACAGAGAAGAGGTCTTGGAATTCCCGCAGCATCACGACTGTATGTATGTAAAATTTCACCGGAATTGAATCAGGTAGTACTTGGAAAGAATGAAGATTTGTTCAGCAGAGAACTGACAGCCGGAGAGGTGAATTTGATCAGCTTTGATGCGATCAAAGAGCCAATTCGATGCAGTGCCAAGATTCGCTATCGTCACAAAGAGCAGCCGGCGGTTGCGTGGCAGACAGAAGACGGAAAACTTCATGTGAAATTTGATGAGCCGCAGCGTGCAATTACAAAAGGACAGGCAGTGGTTCTCTACGATGGAGAGGAAGTTCTTGGCGGAGGAGTTATCGAAGAAACAGAGTGACTCAGAGAGCGATCACAACGCAAAAAGAGCTGCACGAAAAGAGCCATCAGTTCATTCGACTGATGGCTCTTAGAAATTGTATGGTTCCAATGGTTCAAACCTTCCTTTCTTAGATTATGAGAGAATTCTTAGTATTTCGGTGGACTCACCCTTTCTTGTTCTCTTTTTCTTAAGTGTGCGCTTTCTTTTATTTGATGGTTACAATATAACAGAAAATAGAAACTTTGTCAATAATAAATTGGAAAATAATTAAGACAAAAGCGAAAGAGACATACTAATGTTGAATACAAATAAAATATTCTGAAAACAAATAAAAGACAATCAGACAGAACCAAACTCATTTCAGGAAAAGAACTGTTGAAATCCATAACCTGGTATGTTACAATATCGTTTAGTTGATTAGGAGGTGTTACCACATGGGAGTATTGAAGGTTATTTTGATGATCCTTTTTGTAATAGATTGCGTTGCTTTGACAGCGGTCGTATTAATGCAGGAAGGCAAGTCTCAGGGACTGGGAGCTATTGCCGGTGCAGCAGACTCATACTGGGGCAAAAATAAAGGACGTTCCATGGAAGGTGGACTTGTAAAGGCGACCACCATTATGGCAGTATTGTTCTTCGTACTTGCAGCAGTCCTGAATATGTTATAATCATTCAAAAGAATCAGTACAAAGGAAACACTCTTGGTTTAGTCAAGAGTGTTTTTTTCATCATACGATAAGGAGAGTTTATGGCAAAAGGCAATAAAAAAGAGAAAAAAAAGAAACAGAACTCTTCGATGAAACAGGAGAAGAAGAGTAGTTTTTCAAAAAAAAGAGGAGAGTTCCGTGAGGAACGATTACATTCCCATCATGGAAAATCAAAAAAAATAATACATGAAAAGCAGGAAGATCTTCTGAAAAGAAATCGCAGAATCAAAGGAGAACTGGCGGAAGGTATTTTCATTGGAAATGCCAGAGGTTTTGGATTCGTAGAAATAGAAGGGGAAGAACAGGATATTTTTGTTCCCGCAGAAGATACAGCAACTGCAATGCATCAGGACAGAGTGCAGATTGTGATTCGTCCGGAGCAGAGCAAAGGAAAGCGCAGGGAAGGTGCGGTTGTGAAAATTCTGGAGAGAGGAATGCCGGAGATCGTAGGTACTTTTCAGAAAAATCACAAAATTTGTTTTGTCGTAAGCGATCATCCAAAATTCAGCAAAGATATTTATATACCTGAGAAAAAAGCGAAGGGTGTCAAAAACGGAGATAAGGTAGTTGTGACGATTACCGATTATGGAAATTTAAGTCGTTCTCCGGAAGGAGAGATCAAAGAAGTTCTGGGAAATCTCAGAACACCGGGAACAGATATTCTTGCAATTGTGAGAAGTTATGGACTTCCGGAAGAGTTTCCGGAGAAGGTTTCGAAACAGGCAGATCGTGTTCCGGATAAGATTTCTGAGGCAGACTGCAACGGAAGAAAAGATCTTCGATCTGTTCAGATGGTCACCATCGACGGAGAGGACGCCAAAGATCTTGATGATGCGGTTTCTCTGTCCAAGGAAGGGAATATCTGGCATCTGGGCGTACATATTGCAGATGTAAGCAACTACGTGCAGGGAGGAAGTGCCCTTGACAGGGAAGCACTTAAGAGGGGAACCAGTGTATATCTTCCGGATCGTGTCATTCCGATGCTTCCCAAAAGATTGAGTAATGGAATCTGTTCTCTGAATGCCGGAGAAGACAGACTGGCCCTCAGCTGCCTTATGGACCTGAATGAGCAAGGAGAAATGGTTTCTTACGAAATTGCGGAGACGGTGATTCGGGTTGATCGCAGAATGAGTTATCATGAAGTTTGCGAAATTTTGGAGAATAAGATTGACAGAGAGCCTTACGGGGATCTCGTTTCGATGTTCTTGAATATGAAGGAACTTTCCGATGCTATTCGAAGAAATCGACATTCCCGCGGCTCCATCGATTTTGATTTTCCGGAAGCAAAAATTATTTTGAACGAGGCGGGAAAAGCAATCGATGTCGTTCCTTATGAAGCAAATGATGCCACAAGAATTATAGAGGATTTCATGCTTCAGGCGAATGAGACAGTTGCAAGAGAATATTGTAAAGAAGGACTGCCGTTTGTTTATCGTACCCACGAAGAACCGGATCCGGAGAAAATGGAGAGCCTTCTGACTCTTCTCAGAAATCAGGGAATACCGGTGGAGAAGAAGGGACAGGATGTGACACCGAAGGAAGTTCAGCAGATCCTGGAGCAGATTGCAGATCTTCCAAATGAAGCGCAGATTTCCAGACTGACTCTTAGAACAATGAAACAGGCAAAATATACCCAGGAGTGCAGTGGACATTTTGGTCTGGCAGCGAAATACTATTGCCATTTCACATCACCGATTCGCCGCTACCCGGATCTGCAGATTCACAGAATTATTAAAGACCGTCTGAGAGGACGTCTGGAGCGAGAAGGCAGAACGGAGAATTATCGTGGAATGTTGGATCAGGTTTGTCAGCAGTCCAGTATGTGCGAGCGAAGAGCCCAGGAAGTTGAGAGGGAAGCTGATAAGATGAAGAAGGCAGAGTACATGTCCTGGCATCTTGGAGAACGCTTCACAGGAATTATTTCCGGAGTTACCGGCTGGGGACTTTATGTGGAACTTCCGAATACAGTAGAAGGACTTGTGCCCATTGGAAGCCTGAGAGATGATTATTATATTTTTGATCAGGAGACATCGGAACTCATTGGAGAACATACCGGTCGTGTGTATCGTCTGGGAGAAAAAGTGACAGTACTGGCTGAATATGCGAATGTTCAGGAAAAGACCGTAGATTTTATTCTTGTAGAGGATTCTGTGGATTGACGAGAGTGACTTTACGAGACACAAGAGAAGCAGATTGGAAACAACCGCTTCACATGGATACAGGAGGAGCGAAATGGCTAAGAAAAAAGGAACCCGACTGATCGCAAATAACAAAAAAGCCTTCCATGATTATTTCATTGATGAAAAATACGAGGCAGGCATCGCCCTTGCAGGTACGGAAGTAAAATCCATGCGTATGGGAAAATGCAGTATCAAAGAAGCATTTGTCAAAATTGAAAAAGGGGAAGTCTATGTATACGGTATGCATGTCAGCCCTTATGAGAAAGGAAATATCTTTAATAAAGATCCTCTTCGCGTTAGAAAACTTCTGATGCATCGATACGAGATTCGGAAGATCGAAGCAAAACTGAAGGAAAAAGGCTATACCCTGGTTCCGCTTCAGGTGTACTTTAAAGACAGTCTCGTCAAGGTAGAGATTGGTCTGGCAAGAGGTAAGAAGATCTATGACAAGAGAGAGGATATTGCCAAAAAAGACCAGCGAAGAGAAGCCGAACGTGATTTTAAAGTAAAAAATCTCTACTAAAAATCATGTGCACAATTCGTTAAAAATTCGTGAAATAAAAAGCACTTTGGTTGACAATAGTCCTATACTTTGCCATAATGTTAGCAAAAGTATGACTTTTGTTGCAGCTGCTTACTGCACCGAAGTGATGCTGACAGCAAATGTAAACGGATGAAGATCCGCTTAGGAGGCAATGTTTTATGAAGAAAAAGTACTTAGTTATAGCCGGAATGGCAGCAGTCTGCATTCTGATGTCCGGCTGTGGTAAGGACAAGGAACCAGCAGTTACGGAAGAAGTTGTTTCTGTAACTCCGACTCCCGTGCCGACAGTGACGGAAGGGGCTCTTGTGAACATGCAGAAGAATGAAGAAGACAAGGAATCCGAACTCTCCAATGTGATCGGCACCAAGACTGCATCTGCAAACGAGATTACCCTGGAGAATCAGCTTGGGGCAGAGATTGCGGAGTTATACGTTCGCCCGAATACGGAACAGTATACCATGATGGACGAATGGGGAGATGAGCAGATTCAGGCTTCCTTCAAACTGGCAAATAAAGACAAAGCACTGTATTATTATGAACCAAAAACCACAGATGACAATGGAGAGGCGATTAAAGCATATGATATTCGAGTTGCCTTTTCCAATGAGAATGCCAATGAATACTTTTTCAGAGGTCTTCCGCTGGATTCGATTTCTTCGATTGTGTTCTGCGTAGAGGGTTCCGATGACGGTGCGATTCCATATGTGAAATACAGAACCAAAGGAAGCAACGGTAAGGAGGTATCAACTCTGGAATCTGTAAAACGCCGCATAGGTCTTGAAGCTTCCGAGACTGAAGATGAGGACGAGGAGTTAACACCAACTCCGACACCGGAAGAGACTCAGGATCCACTGGAGACACCGACTCCTGTACCGACACAGGCAGAGGAACCGGATCCGAATGTAGAACCGGACCCGGATACTGAAATTGATGATTCCGGAGCACAGGAGGCAGCAGGCTACATCGGTCAGAGTCTTGATACATTGGTAGGAGCCATCGGCGCGCCGTCTAGCAGTGAGTATGCAAATGAGCCTGAAACGGGTCAGACAGGATATCACTACTACGATACCTTCACGGTGTCCACTTCCGTGGATGAGGACGGAAATGAAGTTGTTGCCGGAGTTTGGTAATTATTACAGTCAGGGAGAAGAGAGCAAATGAAAAGAGTATTGTTGAAATTAAGCGGTGAGGCACTTGCGGGAGAGAAACACACGGGTTTTGATGAAAAAACTGTTCTGAAAGTTGCTGAGCAGATCAAAAAAATCGCAGAAGAGGGTCTGGGAATCGGTATTGTTATCGGAGGCGGTAACTTCTGGAGAGGACGTACCAGTGAGACCATCAACCGTAATAAAGCAGACCAGATTGGAATGCTTGCAACCATTATGAACTGCATTTATGTTTCTGATATCTGCAGATATGTCGGACTGAAGACTGAGATTTTCACGCCATTTACCTGTGGCGGATTCACGACCTTATATTCTAAGGATGCGGTTGAGAGAAGTTTTGCTGAGGGAAAACTTGTATTTTTTGCCGGTGGTACCGGACATCCGTATTTCTCCACAGATACAGCAACCGTTCTTCGCGCAGTAGAAATTGAAGCAGATGCGATTCTTCTTGCAAAAGCAGTGGATGGTATCTATGACAGTGATCCGAAACTGAATCCGAATGCAAAGAAATACGATGAGATTACGATCGAAGAGGTTGTTGCCCAGAAACTGGCAGCGATGGACCTTACAGCATCTATTATGTGCATGGAACAGAAAATGCCGATGCTTGTATTTGGACTTGATGAAGAGAACAGCATTGTCAATGCCGTAAACGGAAACTTTTCCGGTACGCGTGTGACCGTGTAAATAAAGGAAAAAGAGAAGGAGCTTCATATGGACGAAAGAATTCAGAAATACGAAAACAAAATGCAGAAAACTTTGCAGGCTCTTGACACAGAGCTTGCAACCATCCGTGCTGGTAGAGCAAACCCGCACATTCTTGACAAACTGACTGTTGATTACTATGGAGCCCCAACTCCGATTCAGCAGGTAGCTAACATTACTGTTCCGGAAGCAAGAATGATTCAGATTCAGCCATGGGAATCCAGTCTGATCAAAGCAATCGAAAAAGCAATTCTTACTTCTGATCTTGGCCTGAATCCGGGAAATGACGGTAAAGTCATTCGTCTTGTATTCCCGGAACTGACCGAAGAGCGTCGTAAAGATCTGGTAAAAGACGTTAAGAAAAAAGGCGAAGCTGCAAAGGTTGCCGTAAGAAATATTCGTCGTGATGCAAACGATGCATTCAAAAAACTTGCAAAACAGGATGTTTCCGAGGATGAGATCAAAGAACTGGAAGAGAACATTCAGAAGCTTACTGACAAGTATGTGAAGAATGTAGATGCTTCCGTTGAGAAGAAATCCAAAGAGATTATGACTGTATAATTAAACAGCGAAATGAACAGAGAGCTCTCCAGAGGGCTCTCTGTTTGTTAGAGAAGAACGTACTTGTGAAGAAAAATCTTTCGAATATACAGTGGAGGAGAAGCATGAAGATACCAAACCACGTAGCTATCATTTTGGATGGCAATGGAAGATGGGCCAAGGCGAAAGGAATGCCAAGAAGTTATGGTCATATGAAGGGATGCGCAAATCTGGAGTCGATCTGCGATGATGTGAAGGATCTGGGGATTCATTATCTGACGGTTTATGCCTTTTCTACAGAGAACTGGAAACGATCCAGAGAAGAAGTGGAAGGTCTGATGAAATTGTTCCGCAGTTACCTCAAACGCTGCATCAAGATTTCCGATCGAAATCAGATGAGGGTGAAGGTCATTGGAGATATTTCCGTGTTTGATGAGGATATCCAGGAAAAAATCCGTACCCTTGAAGAGCATTCTAAGAATTACACAGAGCTTTACTTCCAGATCGCTTTAAATTACGGAAGCAGAGATGAGATTGTCAGAGGCATTCGAAAACTGGCAGCAGACACCCTTCAGGGAGAACTTTCTCCGGAAGAGATTACAGAAGATGTATTTGAGAATTATCTTGATACTGCCGGAGTTCCGGATCCGGATCTTATGATTCGTACCAGTGGTGAAATGCGCCTTTCCAATTATCTTCTGTGGCAGCTTGCATATACGGAATTTTATTTTACCGATGTTGCATGGCCGGATTTCCATAAGGAACAGCTGATTGAGGCGATTGAAGTATACAATCATCGAGACCGAAGATATGGCGGCGTGAAGGAGGAGACAAAATAAATGTTTAAGACAAGATTGATCAGTGGAATTATCCTGGTAATCATTGCGCTTCTTGTTATTATTACGGGAAATTATGTGCTGTTTTTTACCATGCTGGGTATCTCCCTGATCGGAATGAGAGAACTTTACAAAGCAATGGGAGTTCACAAGGATTCTTTTGGCATTCTGGAAGGTGCGGGCTATCTGGCAGCCATTTTGTATTATGGAAGTCTTTTGCTTGGATTTGAAACCTATGGAATGATGACCTTGATTGTGGCAATGCTCCTTATGTTGTTCGTCTATGTGTTTCAATACCCGAAATATCAGGCAGAGCAGATTATGGCAGCATATTTTGGGCTGGTTTATGTCGCAGTCATGCTGTCTTTCATTTATCTCACAAGAATGCTTCCGAACGGACAGTATCTTGTGTGGCTGACATTCCTTTGTTCCTGGGGATGTGACACCTGTGCATATTGTGTGGGAATGCTCATTGGAAAACATAAGATGTCTCCGGTATTAAGCCCGAAGAAATCGGTGGAAGGTGCCATCGGCGGTGTTGTAGGTGCGGCACTTCTGGGTGGAATCTATGCTTATGCTACGAAGGGACAGGTTGTAGAGTACGGCATCATCTGTGTTTGCGGTGCGCTGATCTCTATGGTTGGTGATCTTGCAGCATCCGCCATTAAGAGAAACAAAGGAATCAAGGATTATGGAACACTGATTCCGGGACATGGAGGAATTATGGACCGATTCGACAGTGTGATTATTACCGCACCTGTTATCTATTTCCTCTCGAAACTGCTGTTAAATATGAATATGTAGGGATATGTTTATGAAAAAAATTGCAATTTTGGGTTCTACGGGATCTATTGGAACACAGACACTGGATGTGGTTCGCAAAAATCAGGACATTGAAGTTGTAGGAATCAGTGCAGGAAGAAATGTGAAGAAACTGGAGGAACAGGTCCGTGAGTTCCATCCGAAACTTGCAGCAGTCTGGGATGAGAAGGCAGCAAAAGATCTTTCTGCAAGAATTCAGGATACAGACACAAGAGTAGTGACCGGAATGGACGGACTTCTGGAACTTGCATCCATGGAGGAATCGGAGATTCTTGTGACAGCGATTGTGGGAATGATCGGCCTTCTTCCGACCGTCACGGCGATTAAAGCGGGCAAAGACATTGCTCTTGCCAACAAAGAAACCCTCGTAACTGCAGGACATCTGATTATGCCTCTTGCAGAGGAATACGGAGTTGCCATCCTTCCGGTGGATAGTGAGCACAGTGCGATTTTTCAGGCACTCCATGGAGAGCGTAAGAATCAGGTGCACAAACTTCTGATTACTGCTTCCGGCGGGCCTTTCCGCGGTTTCTCCAGAAAAGATCTGGAAAAAGTAACTCTGGCGGATACGCTGAAGCATCCGAACTGGGTAATGGGACAGAAGATAACCGTGGATTCTGCGACGCTGGTAAACAAGGGTCTGGAAGTGATGGAAGCAAAATGGCTCTTTGGCATGGATCTGGATCATATTCAGGTAGTTGTACAGCCTCAGAGTATTATCCATTCCATGATTGAATTTGTGGACGGAGCGATTATGGCACAGCTTGGAACTCCGGATATGAGACTTCCGATCCAGTATGCTCTCTATTATCCGGATAGACGCTATCTGGATGGAGAACGCCTGGACTTTCATACTTTGCGTCAGATTACCTTCGAAAAACCGGATATGGATACATTCCGGGGACTGGCGATGGCCATCGAAGCATCTTCCAAAGGCGGAAGCATGCCGACGGTATTTAATGCGGCGAACGAAGCGGCTGTGGGTAAATTTTTGAAGGAGCAGATTCGTTTCCTGGACATCTATGACATTATCCGGGAATCCATGGATCGACATCAGATAATCGAACAGCCGGATCTGGAGACCATTCTTGCAGTGGAGAAAGATACCAGATCCTGGATTGAAAGCAGGTGGTAAGTTGGGAATTGTTTTTGCACTGATCATTTTCAGTCTTGTTGTATTTATTCATGAGCTGGGGCATTTCCTTCTGGCAAAATGGAATCATATTGTGGTTGAAGAGTTCTCGATCGGAATGGGACCGAGAATCGCAAGCTTTGAAAAGGGAGGAACCCGTTATTCCATCAAAGCACTGCCGATCGGAGGATCCTGTGCCATGATGGGAGAGGACCTGGAGGATCGGAGGCCGGGAAGCTTTCAGAGTGCTTCTGTCTGGGGAAGAATTTCCGTTGTGGCGGCAGGACCGGTTTTTAATTTTCTTCTTGCCTTTGTTCTGTCTGTCATTATCGTAGGCTTTGTCGGATCGGACAGCCCGAAGGTTCTGGAGGTGGAAGAGAATTCCAATGCGGAAGCTGCGGGACTGAAGGTTGGGGACATCATTGAAAGCTTTAATGGATATCATGTGGATCTGGGAAAAGATCTGTATGTCTACACGTATCTCAACGAACTGAAAGTCGATGAGCAGGTGGACATGACCGTCCTTCGAGATGGAGAAAAGGTGGAACTTACCTTCGTTCTTGATACGAATGAGCGATATCTTCTGGGACTGAACCGCTCCGGAGATGGGACAATGACGGTAGCTTCTCTGATTCCGGGACTTCCACTGGAAGATGCAGGACTTCAGGCAGGGGATGTGATCACATCCATTGACGGACAAAAAGTTGCAAATTCTGATGAGTATGATGCCTATATTGAGGAACATCCATTGGGAGATCAGTCCGTGGATATCACATACATGAGAGACGGGCTGGAATACGAGGCAACGATTGTGCCTGCCGTTTACAAATCTCCAAGCCTTGGATTTTATTACAATGTGGGTGCGGAAAAAGTCGGAACTTCAAAGGTGCTGAAGTATGGCTTCTATGAAGTGAAATATATGGTGCGTTCTACAATTCTGAGTCTGAGAGAATTGGTCAGAGGTGGACTTGGAATGAACGATCTCAGCGGTCCGATTGGCGTTGTCGATGCCATAGGAGATACATATGAAGCTTCCAAAAGTGAAGGTGCACTGATCACGTGGATGAACATGCTGAATATGGCGGTTCTTCTATCGGCAAACCTTGGAGTGATGAATCTTCTTCCGCTTCCGGCACTGGATGGAGGAAGACTGGTGTTCCTGATTATTGAGGCGATCCGCCGCAAACGGGGAAATCAGAAAATCGAAGGTGCTGTACACTTTGCGGGATTTGTACTTCTGATGGCGCTGATGGTCTTTATTGTATATAGTGATATTATGAAACTTATATAACGGTACATGGAAAAGTCCCATGCTCTAACTTGCAGAGTGTGGGACTTTTCAAAGTCAGGCAGCTATTCGGTTTGCACGCAGGCAGCGGAAACGGATTGCGAGTATCCGACTGACAGTGAGAGACTTCTTTGATTCGGTTATGAGTAAGTAGCGAAGCGGATTGCGAATATCCGTTTGATTTGGAGAAAACAGATGGAAAATGAAATAAAACTGACGAAGCTGGCAAATTGTGCCGGATGTGGAGCGAAGGTTGGAGCAGGAACCCTCTCGAAACTGCTGCAGGGATTTGAAACACATAAAGATCCGAATTTGATTGTAGGTTATGACAAAAGCGATGATGCCAGTGTTTACGTGATCAATGATGAAACTGCCATCGTTCAGACAACGGATTTCTTTCCGCCGATTGTGGATGATCCATTCCTTTATGGACAGATTGCGGCAGCAAATGCTTTGAGCGATGTATATGCCATGGGAGGAGAGCCGCGCCTTGCGCTGAATATTATGTGTCTTTCAGAGTATATGGACGATCAAACAGTTCAGGAAATTCTTCGAGGGGGATACTCCAAAGCATATGAAGCCGGAACAATTATTTCCGGTGGACATACTATACGTGGTGCAGAGCCGATCTACGGACTGGCAGTGACCGGATTTGTACATCCCCGGAAGGTTCTGACGAACAGCGGAGCGAAGCCGGGAGATGCCCTTGTTCTGACAAAACCTCTTGGAATCGGTGTACTGACAACTGCTGCAAGAGCAGAGATGGGACTGGTGTCGGATGCTCTGATGGGAAAAGTGTATCAGCAGATGGCGGCCCTTAATAAAAAGGCGAGAGACATTATGGTGAAGTATTCGGTACATAGCTGTACAGATGTGACCGGATTTGCTCTTATGGGACATACTTGCGAGATGGCAGTGGGAAGTGACAGCAGCATTCATCTTATGACAGATCGGATTCCGTATCACCCGGAGGCCTATGATCTGGCGAGTATGGGATTTCTTCCGGCAGGGGCGTACCGCAATCGGACTTTTGCAGAAAAAAGAGTAAAAGCAGCTACCCATGTGACCAGAACGATGCAGGATCTTCTGTATGATCCGCAGACCAGCGGAGGACTTCTGATTGCACTTCCGGAAAAAGAAGCAGAGGAACTTTGTCGGGAACTTCAGAGCGTCATTCCGTGTGCTGCATTGATTGGATATGTCACAGAACAGCAGGAATGGGGAATTTATCTGGAATAATGTATGTTTTCTGAAGTTTCGAAAGGAAAAATGATTGACATTTTGAAATCATACGAATAAAATGGTGATGAATTAGAGGCATCTTATTTTAAGGAGGAAAAGTTATGAAAAAAGGTATGAACAAACTGATGGGCCTTGCACTTGCTTCTGCCCTTACAGCATCCATGTTCGCTGGAACCACAGCAGTTTACGCTGATGACATCAAAGTTGGTGTTATTCTCGTAGGTGATGAGACTGAGGGATATACCAAAGCTCATATGGATGGTATCTCAGCAGCAGCTGAGGAACTGGGAATTGGCAGTGATCAGATCGTATGGAAATACAAAACTCCAGAGGATTCCAGCTGCTACGATGCTGCAGTTGACTTAGTTGGTCAGGGATGCGGTCTCGTTATTTCCAACAGCTACGGACATCAGACATATATGGTACAGGTAGCAGAGGAGTACTCCGATGCACAGTTCGTATCTATGACAGGTGACTTTGCTGAGATCAGCGGACTTGACAACTTCAAGAACGCATTTACAGATGTATATGAGTCTCGTTATGTATCCGGTGTTGTTGCCGGTATGAAACTTCAGGAACTGTTAGAGTCCGGAGATCTTTCCGCTGAGACTCAGGCAGACAGCTTTGATGCTGACGGCAACGTAAAAATCGGTTATGTTGGAGCATTTAACTACGCAGAGGTTGTTTCCGGTTATACCGCATTCTACCTTGGTGTAAAGAGCATTGTTCCGAATGTTGTTATGGAAGTTCTGTACACAAACTCCTGGTTTGATATTGACAAAGAGGCAGCAGCAGCTGAGGCTCTGATCGCTAACGGTTCTGTTATTATCGGACAGCACGCAGATTCCACAGGTGCTCCGGCAGCAACCCAGAAACTTCTTGATTCCGGTAAGATCTGCTACTCTGTAGGATACAACATTGACATGCTTGAGACTGCTCCTACCGCAGCTCTGACATCTGCTACAAACAACTGGACTGTATACTACAAACATCTGTTTGAGACTGTAATGGCAGGCGAGCAGGTTGAGGCAAACTGGTCTGAGGGTTACAGCCAGGATGCAGTAGGTATCACCGCTCTTGGTGAGTCCTGTGCAGAGGGTACTGCAGAGAAAGTTGCTGAGATTGAAGAGCAGCTGAAGAACGGCGAGCTTCACGTATTCGACACCACTACATTTACTGTAGGCGGCGAAGAAGTTACAACTGCAGAAGTTGATCTTTCCTTCATGGATTGGACCACAGATCCTGCAACTGTTGTATATCAGGGTGAGACCGTAGAGGCTATTCAGGATGGTTACTTCGCAGAGTCTACATTCCGCAGTGCTCCATACTTCTCTCTTAGAATTGATGGTATCACTGAGGATGCTGACGCAGTAGAGTAAGATCGACTTTACCTCTGATATCTTTTCAGAGATTATACAAAAGAGAACAGGAAAGGCTGTCGCAGAATCAAACCGCGGCAGCCTTATCCACTTTATAGAAAGGGAGGAACCATCTTGGATTACGCAATCCAGTTGAAAAATGTAACAAAAACATTTGGCAAGGTTGTTGCGAACAAAAATGTGACCATGGATATTCGTAAAGGTGAGATTCTTGCAGTTCTCGGAGAGAACGGCAGTGGAAAAACCACTCTTATGAATATGATTGCCGGAATTTATTATCCGGATGAAGGAGAAATCCTTGTAGAGGGCAAACCGGTAGAGATTCGCTCTCCAAAAGATGCTTTTGAACTGGGGATCGGAATGATTCATCAGCACTTCAAACTGATTGATGTATTCTCTGCAGTAGAGAATGTTGCCCTTGGACTGGACAAAAAAGAGAAGTTTGATCTGAAAGCAGTTGAGGAAAAAACTCGCAAAATCTGTGAGAAATACCATTTCGACTTAGACCTTCATCAGAAGGTGTATGAGATGAGTGTATCTCAGAAGCAGACTCTTGAAATTGTAAAGGTTCTTTACAGAGGAGCAGAGATTCTGATTCTGGATGAGCCAACTGCAGTTCTGACTCCGCAGGAGACTGAGCGTCTTTTTGAAGTCATTCGAAATATGCGAAATGACAACAAATCTGTGATCATCATTACCCATAAACTGCATGAGGTGCTTGCAATTTCTGACCGGGTTGCAATTCTTCGTAAAGGAGAATATATCGAGACGGTAGAAACCAAGGGAGCAAGTGAGAGTTCTCTTACAGAAGCAATGGTAGGACGTAAAGTTGAACTGGATATCCGCAGAAGTGAGCCGGAAAATACAGTGAAGAGACTTTCGGTCAAGAACCTTACTGCTTACAATATGGAGAATGTCAAAGTACTGGATAACATCAGTTTCGATGCTTATGGTGGTGAGATCCTCGGTATTGCCGGTGTATCCGGAAACGGACAGAAGGAACTTCTGGAGGCAATTGCGGGGCTTCAGCATACCGCAGAGGGCAGCAGTATCGAATTCTTTGAAAAAGGCAAAGAGGCGTCTCCGCTTCAGCTTGTGGGCAAGACACCGAAGAAGATCAGAGATGCCGGTGTGCATCTGGCTTTCGTTCCGGAAGACCGTCTTGGAATGGGTCTGGTAGGTTCTATGGGTATGACAGGCAATATGCTGCTGAAGTCCTATGGAAAAGGCCGTTCTCTCATGACTGATATGAGAACGCCGAAGAAAATGGCAGAGAAAGTTATGGATCAGCTGGAGGTTGTTACTCCAAGCCTGAATACACCGGTTAGACGTCTGTCCGGTGGTAATGTGCAGAAGGTACTCGTTGGTCGTGAGATCAGTGAGGCACCAACCGTTCTTATGACTGCATATGCTGTTCGTGGACTGGACATTAACACTTCTTACACCATTTATAATCTGCTGGATGATGAGAAAAAAGAGGGTATTGCCGTTATTTATGTAGGCGAGGATCTGGATGTTCTGATCGATCTGTGTGACCGTATTCTTGTTCTCTGCGGCGGTAAGGTGAATGGAATTGTAGATGCCCGCACAACAACCAAAGAAGAGATTGGACTTTTAATGACACATTTGAAAGAGGAGGGAAAAACCAATGAGTAATCTGAATGACAAATCAAAGGAACCCTTCGCCCGTATCGTCAAGAGAGACGAAATCAGTTACGGCAAAAAAGTGTTTGTCCGTGCGGCTGCGATTGTTCTTGCACTTGTCGTTGATGCGATTTTTATTTATTCTGTAACCGGTCTGAATCCACTGGCGGTTTACGGAGTTATGTTCCAGGGAACCTTCATGACATCCATGAGATTTTCCTGGGCAATGCGAGATCTGGTAACACTTCTGTGTATCGGTATCGCACTGGCACCGGCTTTTAAAATGCGTTTCTGGAACGTTGGAGCAGAAGGTCAGGTTCTGATCGGCGGCCTTATGACAGCACTGGTTATGGTACGTTTCGGCGCAACCATGCCGGCACCCCTGCTTTTTGCAACTATGTGCATTACCAGTATTGTTGCCGGTGGAATCTGGGGAATGATTCCGGCGCTTTTTAAAGCTTTCTGGAATACCAATGAAACACTGTTTACTCTGATGATGAACTATGTTGCAACTAGTATTGTGGCATGTATGACAAACATCATGCGTGGACAGGCATCCTCCCTTGGAAAACTGAACATGTCTACAAAAGCAGGATGGTTTCCGCAGTTCTTCGGACAGAGATACAACATCAATATCCTTGTCGTTGTGATTCTGACTTTTGTAATGTATATCTATCTGAAACATTCCAAACAGGGATATGAGATTACCGTTGTAGGTGAGTCTGAGAATACTGCACGTTACGCAGGAATCAACGTAAAGAAAGTTACCATTCGTACTATGCTGATTTCCGGTGCGATCTGCGGTCTTGCAGGATTTTTGATTGTTGCAGGACGTGACCAGACGATTTCCACTGCATCTGCAGGCGGACAGGGATTCACTGCAATTATCGTTGCATGGCTTGCGAAATTTAATACATTCTATATGGCTCTGATTTCCTTCCTTCTGGTATTTCTTTCCAAAGGAGCAGCAGAGATTGCATCCGCTTATGGATTGAATGATTTCGCTGCAAGTATTATTGAGGGAATTATTCTGTTCTTTATTCTGGGCAGCGAGTTCTTTATCAATTATCGCATGATTTTCAAAGGTTCCAGAAAGGAGGCAAATGCATGAGTACATTAATTGCATGGATTCTTCGTGCCATTCCCTTCGGAACAATCATTATGTTTGGCTCCATGGGAGAGATCGTAACAGAAAAATCAGGTAACCTGAACCTGGGTGTTCCGGGAATTATGTACCTCGGAGGTTTTGCCGGATTTGCAAGTTCTTATTACTATGAAAAGCTTGCAACGAATCCAAAAGGATGGGTTTGTATACTTTTGGCGTTGGTTTGTTCTATCATTGCATCCATGTTCGGAGGTTTGATTTTCAGTTTCCTGACAATTACCCTGAGAGCGAATCAGAATGTAACCGGTCTGGCACTGACAACTTTTGGTATGGGTGTTGCGAATTTCTTCGGTGTATTCATTCTGAATGGTGCCAGCTATACAGCAGCTCC
>JAUNAE010000042.1:0-225 GCA_030527765.1 Eubacteriales bacterium | reverse complement strand
TCATTCTCACATAAGATTCCGGTTCTTGGAACGAAGCTTGGCATTGTAAGTGAAGTTATTCTTGGATATGGATTCCTTGTATATGCAGCAATCATTATCGCGATCCTTCTTCACCATCTGCTGAACAAGACACGTGTGGGTCTGAACCTTCGTGCAGTGGGAGAGAATCCGGGAACTGCAGATGCTGCCGGTATCAATGTTACAAAGTACAAATATCTGGCAACC
>JAUNAE010000428.1 GCA_030527765.1 Eubacteriales bacterium | reverse complement strand
GCGCTCCCTGAAGGAAATCCGCCAGTTCCGCCACTTTCTTCTTTACCCCTTCGGTCTCAGCTCTCTTCACCAGAAGCTCCTGTTTTTTGTCCCTCAGGATGTCAATCTCATCTGCCAGGAGACTGTAATCCTTCTTGGCATGAGCCAACTTCACCAGTTCTTTCTGCTTTTCAAGCATGATGGCATTCAGCTTTTCCATTTCTCCGGAATTATCGTCTGCCAGGGCAGTCTCGATGTTTTCCTTTAAGACTTGTATTGCAGAATCTGGACAATGCACCAGCTGATTTATTGCCTTAATGGTCGCCTGTTGCAACTCTTCTTCCGTCACCGTTGGCGCATCACAGGCCTTTGGTCCATTCTCCACCCTAGTACAGCAACGCCACACTGTGGACCTCTTTCCTCGGTTGTTCCAGGCTATTCTTCGATAAATGTCACCGCACTTGGCGCAGGTGCAAATGCTAGAAAGTGCATACTTGCTGGAATAGATTCTTTTCTTTTTCCCTTCAATGCCGCTTGTCAGGTTTGCTCGCCTTACCATTTCCTCTTGTACTGCAGTGTACACGTCCTTCTTAATAATCGCTTCCTGGCTTCCTTTAACATAATACTGAGGAACCGTACCATCATTCTTGATCCTTATTTTCTCAATGAAGTCTGTGGTGATCGTTTTCTGTAAGAGCGCATCGCCTATATACTTTTCATTTCTAAGAATTCCCTGGACGGTGCTGAGGTGCCATTTGTACCTTTTTCCTCCGGTTTTGATTTTATCTCTTTCCAGACCTTCTGCAATATCCCGGAAGCTAGCACCTTCCAAGTATTCTCGGTAGATGCGGCGTACAATCTCTGCTTCTTCTTCGCAAATAATTAAGTTTCCATCCTCATCTTTCGTGTAGCCAAGGAAATGCTCGTGATTAATCTGCACCTTACCTTCCTGATATCTAAACTGCAATCCCAGCTTCACGTTCTGTGAAAGCGATGCAGATTCCTGTTGGGCTAGGGAAGCCATGATTGTCAGAAGCAATTCTCCGCTGGCTTCCAGCGTGTTGATGTTCTCCTTTTCGAATATGATGGCGATGTTCTTTTCCTTCAGCTGGCGTACATACTTCAGGCAGTCAATTGTATTTCTGGCAAATCGGCTGATGGACTTGGTAATTACCATGTCGATTTTCCCGGCCATGCAATCTTCGATCATTTCATTGAAGCCTTCGCGCTTCTTGGTGTTGGTTCCAGAAATACCGTCATCGGTGTAAATGCCTGCAAGTTCCCATTCCTTGTTTCTTCCAATATATTCCGTGTAATGGTTCACCTGTGTTTCATAGCTTCCTGCCTGTTCATCGCTGTCAGTACTAACTCGGCAGTACGCTGCGACTCTGAGCTTAGGTTTATCTTCTTTTATGATTCTGTTACCTGCGCGTCGTCTGGCAGGTATCAATGTGACATTCTCATTCATGCTTATCCTCCTCGATCATGCTGTAGGCATATTCTGCTTGTTTGTATGGATCGGTGTACTTTTCTTCTACCCGATCCAGCTTGTAATCTTTCAGCTCCAATTCTGGTGGTGCCTCAAATCCTCTTATGCGATTCTGACTTCTGGCGTTGCTGCCCCGAAGCTCCTGCACCTTTTCAAATATCTCTTCATCCACAATCTGCGGATAATAATCGGTTCCCAGGTAGACCTTGTTTCTCAGCAGCCTTCCGATTACTGAATGGGTCTTATCAATCCCGACCTTCATTGCAGCTGCCCTCATGGAGCCACTTTCCAGGTATTCCGCAAAAAGCTGTCTTACCTTCTCTGCAATCGGCTCATCGATAACCGCCTGTGCATTTATAATTTTGTATCCGTATGGTGTATGCGTCATTCTTCCACCAGCCTTTCTGTAAGGTGCAATCCGCATTTCAGATTGAACACGATCTCTTCTCTGGACTTCACCGTGATGGTATCCACGTACTCCAGGAACATATCATCGTCGAAGTTTTCAATTTTGCTTTTCTTAGCGGCAAACCGGAGCAGCTTCTTTGCTTCTTCCAGGTGAGTCAAATCTCCATTGATGCTTTTGGAAATGCGCTCCTTCTCTTTTGAAAGTTCATCGGCTTCCAACACCAGCTGGTTCTTTTCCATATGGAATATTTCAGGTTCCAGATATCCGGCGCTCATAAGATTTACCAGCACCGTCTGCTGCTCTGTATTCTTCTCGATTGCATCCTCCAAATCCATCACCTGGTGCAGGCGGTCTTTATTGTTTTTCCCTTCCAAGCCTGCCACAAAAGGCTTTAGCATTTTGATATCTGCCGCCTGCAACTTTCGCATCATCCTAATAAATGCATTCTTGATAGCTTCGTCATGGATATAGAGCATGGAGCAGGCATCCTTATCTTCTATATGAAGTCTGCATGTCCAAGCCACATAAGCACCGCTTGGTTTGTAGTGCTGTCTGCGCTTGAATGGTGATCCGCATTCACCGCATAGTATTCTGCCAGAGAATACATACCTGTTTTGGTATTTTTCATCCCCTGCAATAATGCTTTTCTCTTTACCCCTCTGCTCCATCGCTATTTCTGCCTGTTTGAAAACTTCATGGCTTACGATTGCTTCATGGTGATTTTCGCAAAGGTACATATTTTTCTCACCGTAATTATTGTGACGATTGAAGTTGTCATCTGTATAGGTCTTTTGGAAAACTACGTCGCCAGTGTATTTCTCATTATGTAGAAGTCCTTTGACTGCGGAACTTCCCCACTTTCCATTTTTCTTTGTACGGATTCCTCGTTTGTTAAGCTCTTTTGCGATCACGTAGCTTCCCATTCCGTTGATGGCCATTGTAAATATTTCTTTTACAATTTCCGCTTCTTCCGGAACAATTACCATCTTCCCGTCAACGTTATCGTAACCGAAAGGTGGGTATCCAATGATGAAGGTTCCATTCTGGTACCTTTTAGCAATAGACCACTTCTCATTTTCTGAAATGGACCTTGATTCGCTTTCTGCTATGGAACTTAAGATGGAAAGCATAAGCTCGGAGCTCATATGCTCCGTGTCTATGTTCTCCTTTTCAAAGAACAGATAAATGTTTAGTGACGCCAGTCGTCTTACCATTTCTAAGCAGTCTGTTGTATTTCTTGAAAATCTGCTGATGGACTTGGTAATCACTCGATCAATCTTTCCATCCTCACAATCCTTCAAAAGAGCTAATAAACCTTCTCGCTTCTCCATCTTGGTGCCGCTAATACCCTCGTCATAATAAAGGCCA
>JAUNAE010000427.1 GCA_030527765.1 Eubacteriales bacterium | reverse complement strand
CAAACACCTTTGTGTTTGCGGTTCTCATAGTTACTAATTCTGTTTTGTTCATGTTTGTTTTCTCCTTTCTTCCGGCACAGAGCAGTCTTCGTTACTGCATCTCGTGCCTGTTCTCAGTTTTTTCTTTTTGTCTTCCAAACCTGCAGACCTCACTGAGGGTGGAGATAACGTTTTTTTGTATTCTCTGTATTGGGAGGTATATGCCTGATCGGGACATCCAATGCAGAGAATGCAAAAAGGGGCCGTGAAATTCATTTCTGAATTTCACGACCCCGACTGGTCCTAAGAAACTGCCAATTCAGTTCCCGTACAATATTTATCATTTGCAATTGATTATCGATGTTTTTTCAGAGATACTCCTCAACGGAGATTCTTCGACCATGCTGAGTTACTTCGAAGTATCGTAAGTAATTACGATATGCTTTCCTCATCGACAAACACATCATATCGCACAAACGTCTGTTCGTCAAGTGCTTTTCGAATATTTGTTCTGTTTGGTTCCGTTTTTTTGCAATTCCCGGATTTTCATGCTTGTTTTGCATGAAAACCTATCCTATGGCCTGAGAAGAATCATATTCCAGGTCTTGGATACAATCTGACTGGTGAGGATGCCTCCTTCCTCACGAGTGCGATCCACATTTTTCGGAACAACATGCTCTGCTCCCAAAGAATTGACAATTTTCATATCAGAATGCTCCAGCACAACATGTTCCTTCAAATGATATCCTTCAAAACTGCGAAGATCAACGGTCAGTTCCAGATCCTCTTCTGTATTACGGTTCACTGCGAATACCGCAATTTCTTCTTTTTCCGGATTCCATACAACGATACTCTCCAGATCACTGACATGATCATGTGTTTTGGTATCATGTTCCGGTGTGTCAATGACCGGGCGAAGCACAATTCCTCTGCCATATCGGGAAGTCAACATGAATGGCCAGTAAATCGTCTGACGAAAAGCAGGTCCGCCACCAGGTTCCGTCATAATCGGTGCAATCACATTGATCAGCTGCGCAAGACATGCAATTCGAACTCTGTCTGCATGCTTCAGCAAAGTGATCAGAAGCAGCCCAATCACCAGTGCATCCTCAAAATTATAAGAATCTTCCAAAAGCGGCGGAGCAATCTGCCATGGATGGTTTTTCATCAGTTCCTCATCCTGCTCATTCGAATGGAACCATACATTCCACTCATCAAAACTGAGATTCATCACCTTGCGGCTGCGTTTCTTCGCTTTGACGTAATCGCATGTCGCAATCACTGAGCGGATAAAGTCATCCATATCGTCGGACACTGCCAGAAAATCAGCAGTATCATTGGAAGGATTCCCGTAATAACTGTGTACAGATACATAATCCACCGCATCATAAGTGTGCTCCAGAGTAACTGCCTCCCACTCCGGGAATGTTGGCATATCCCGGTTGGAACTTCCACAGGAAACCAGTTCAATGGACGGATCCATCACCTTCATAGCTTTGGCGGTCTCTTCTGCCAGTCGTCCATATTCTTCCATCGTCTTATGTCCCAGCTGCCATGGACCATCCATCTCATTTCCCAGACACCAGACTTTGATATTATGCGGTTCTTCTACCCCATGCTTTCTTCGAAGGTCACTGTATGCCGTACCGCCCGGATGATTGCAGTACTCCAGAAGATTCAGTGCATCCTCCATCCCCCTGCTTCCCAGGTTCACCGCCATCATCACTTCCGAATCAACCTTCTTTGCCCAATTGGAAAATTCATTCAGCCCAATTTCGTTGGTTTCCAGACTTCTCCATGCCAGCTCCAGGCGTCTCGGTCTCTCTTCTCTCGGGCCAACGCCATCCTCCCATCGATAATTGGAAACAAAGTTGCCTCCCGGATATCGAATGATTGGTACATTCAGCTCACGGACAAATTCCATGACATCCTTTCGGAACCCTTCCTCATCAGAGCTCTCATTCCCGGGCTGATATATTCCGTCATAAATTGCCCGTCCAAGATGTTCCACAAAAGAACCATAAATTCTGGGATCTACTTCCGCAATACGAAAAGCAGAATCCACGATCATCTTTGCCTTTCTCACCCCAAAAAACCTCCCCTTGTATTTGGTACATTTCTATTACTTCCATCATATCCCGAATGTACGCATTCTGCAACTATAGTATCTCTTACTGGCAAACTATAAAACAGCCATTCGGAATCTTTCTTTCCGCTTGAAATATACAAATAGGGAGATTTCGATCACAGGGCAACCGCCAGATCCATCATTGTTTTTCCACAGGCACAGGCATCGCAGTAAGCCTTGGTGCATGCCCGATAAGACGCAAACTGCTTCTTTCTCGCCTCCACATCTCCATAAACTTTCCACGGACCGGAGTATTTGTAATCCTTTCCACGATTTTGAATAAATCCCCGGACATCCTCCGCCGGATAACTGAGAAACAACCCGATCTCATGGGGAAACTCACTGTTTTCCCGCAGATGACGAATCAGTGTCGCAATACATCCATTCTCCAGACTGTTCTGATATCCACAGCTTTTCAAAATCTGTTCCGCATCCTTGCACTGCAAATCTTTTCCCAGCTTTCCCGGACGATAAATATACAGAAGAACTTTCTTTGTATAGAATCGAAGTGGAATCACACGAATTCCCTTCTTGGCCAATCCCCTATTCCAACGGCGAAGATCCGAAATAACCTCTTCCCTGGTCTCAAAACTGCAGGATACCAGATTTCCTGTTTTGATTCCTGCCAATGTCGGGGAGCAATGGGCAAGTAAAACATCCTCAGACATAAACGTCCTCCTCTTCGAAAACACAGGACACACATTGCATCCCGCTTTAAGTTAGTCTTATTTAACTAAGATTCTAACACAAGATTGTTTTCTATACAAGATATAAGTTAGTTGTAATAAACATTTTGGTATTCTACACCTGTGCAGAATTCTCTCAAAATAATTTTCTCTTCTTGGATTTGCACTATCCTTTGGCGGTATTTTGGTGTCCCATAATATATCCAATAACTTGGAGAAACCCCAACTAAGTTGGATGATCCAATAAAAACCGGGGTTGGAAATTCTACTATCGAATTTCCAACCCCGGTTGATTCTACAGTTTAACGTCTCTTTTTCCGGATATTCCATCCTGCCGCCAGCACACCAACGGCCGCTGCAGCCAACAGTATTACATACATCACAATCGGTGTATCGTCACCTGTCTTCGGACCGTTTCCTCCCGGAGAATCGCCTCCACTCGGTGGATTGCCTCCTCCC
>JAUNAE010000426.1 GCA_030527765.1 Eubacteriales bacterium | reverse complement strand
TACGCCAGCGTAACCGTAAGGAAACGCTGGCAGTGAGTGTTTACTTGATATTTTTCAGTTTTTCTGAGAGTTCCTTCAATGCCTTCATCTTACGGTCATGCAGGGTTGACTGTCGGATTCCCAATTCTGCCGCCTTTGCTCTCTCACTTTTGCCTGACATAACAATTGATACAATATTACGCTGCTCCGGCGATAATTCTGCAAGTGCGCTGTGAACTGCATTCTCAAGCTCTCTCTGTAAAGAAATGGTCTCCGGATTTTGACTGTCTTCCGAAGAAATATATCCGCCTCGAGATCTGGTCGGATTCATTCTGCGATCTGCAAAATGCTGCTCATTGAAATCTTCATCAGCAGGTGTTGACTTGCGATCAATATCAAGCGCAATATCCAAAGTATCCAAGGACGGATCATACCCCGCATCCGTAAGGCCTGTCAAAGAGCATTCGTTCTTTCTGATGGCCTTATTATGCCTCTCCTCTCTTTTATCACATGCACCATAGGCGCGTTCAATCGCCCGAGCATCCTCTGCTGAAGGCATCGGATAAAGTGCAAATCGTGAAGGCTTCTTTGCTCCCAATCGGATGGTAACAACCTTATATCCTCTGCTGCTATAATAGCTGGCGGATTCATCATCAGAAACTGGAATACGGGCAACACATGGATCCTGCTGGGTTAAGGTCTCCTCTACGGTGATGGTTGTCTTAGTTTCTTCGATTTTGACTCTGTTTGACATGAAAAATTCCTCCGTTTGTCGATTTCTCGAAACGGAGGAATGTAAGGTAGCTGCCAGAAAAAGGGTGCAAAAGACCGACCGCAGTCCGTACGGATTCTTCCGTTTCGGATTGCAGCTCCCAGCTCGATTGGCAGCTACGTTATTAAGTTGTCCGCCATACAAGGTCGAGCCATCAGTGATCAGGTGATGCCTCATATGGCGATATTTTCAAAGCGAAAAACTCCCTTTGAAAGATTACTTTTAGATTGGAAAACCGTGTTTTTCCGATATGCTTAATACAAAATGGCAAAGAAAAAAGCCTGACAAAATACAGACACTTATCGTGTCTATACTCCGTCAGGCTTGGCTCGCTACGATATTTTTACCGTGCGGCGATTTGCTCAGTACGAATTTTCTGATTTTGGAATTTGACAGCTACCACAGCTCGGCAAACCGGGCATTTAATTTTGATAATTCCGATTGTCTTTGCTGGATCTGCATCAAATAACCGTTTATTTTTACAACATGGACAACCCACATGCATCTCTTGCATTCAATTTCGCCTCCCGTAAGAGGCCAGCCAAAGGGAAAAGATGTCAACTGACCGTTGATTATAGTCTATATTCCTTAGCACTTTTGAGACCCGTGACTCGTGCCCTAATGTAGCGATACATTCAATATATCGAACATCTGTTCTGTTGTCAATAAAAATCAGAACTTCTGACGAAGTATTTGGATAGGGAAGACAGGCCGATCTACAAATCTGTCTCTGCCTTCCCGCCTGGATTAGCGCTTCTTACCTGGTCTCGTCTGAGACAGAGCGCTGCCTGCTACCGATTTGGAAGTCTTACTGTAACGACCATCTCGGAGCACTTTGCTTGTCTTCGAAGCTACCGCTTTTGAAGTCTGTTTCTTGTTCATTGCCATGCCGATCACCCCCCTTTCATAAATTCTGGCTTTATTGTATCTGAGCAGGTATCATGTTGTATGATTCTGGAAGTTGGTAGATGTTGGGTAATGTTGGGTAATCCAACTTGAAAAAGGCATAAAAAAAGAGCCTGAGGATTTGATCCTCAGACTCTGCAATCAGTTATCTTGTTTTTTATTTTATGCCTTTTAATAGTCCATATCTGCTCTTCCCATCTTCCTCTTGCGTGAAGTGAATCATATTAACGCCCGTGTAATCAATCTTCGGTGGCTGATTCTCTATTACGATTGTTTGATATCCTTCTTGATGGTCTATAAAATATTGGAACAAAGACGCCTGCATTCCTTCAGATGCTTTAATTGAATCTCGCTCTTTTAAGGTAAGGATATGAGACTCAAATACAAGAATGTCTGACGAGAACTTACCATATTTTTTTAGATACTCTTGAAGAGCCACTATCATGATCACATTTACAAAAGCCCGGTATCCTTCGCCAAATGTATTCTTGGGATGACCGTTTATTTCAACGTCAAAACTGTTCTTTCTGAATATCGAGATATCAAATCTGTCATATCGACATTTCTTGAACAAATTATTCAGAATAGCTTCCCATTGTGCAATGATATCTTCTGTATAATGAGCATCTACATCAAACTTCGTATCCACGCCTTCATCTTCTTCGTATTTTTTTAGCTCCTCTTTCATATCCGACATGAAATCAGATAGTAGTTGCTCTTCTTTTGAAAATTCAACCGCTTGTTTATACCCAAGTAGGTGTTCCTGAAGTTCACTTATTCTTGGACGCATTTGCGATTTGATCTGCTGATCAATGTTGTCCTTTTCTGCGAATGCTTCTTCTCTACGCTGTTCCAGAGTTTTAATCACTGCTGTTAACTCGTCCTGTGCATCTTGTAAATCACTGATTTTAGGTACAAGCTTTTCCACTTCAACTTTCGCTGGTTCTATATATGATTGCCGTTTTTTAGCACTAACTCCACTACCACAATACGGACAACTTGCGGATTTTGGAATTTTCTCACCTTCAATATCACCTTCTGCAATAAAAGTGAGTCTGCGAATATCTGACCGGTATTGACTACGAAGCGCCTTGTATCTATTTTTGAGTGCGTTGCTTTCAGCCAGCTGATCATCAATATTTACAAGCTCTTCCGCTAATTCTCTACTCTTGGTGATAGATACATTTAGCTCTTTCTCAGCAGAAGCGATCATCTTAAGAAGTTCAGTGATTTTGTCTTGTAATTCACCTACAGAAAAGCCTTCATAATTCTCTTTCAGCGTTTGTCTTCTGGTAGACAAATTAGAAATCCTTGTATTAATAAAAGCCTCTACTGCCCTTCTTCTTTCCTTCTCCTTTTTCTTTTCATTCGGATCTTGATCACCCAAAAAGTTATCTCCCAGCATCAGATACAATATCGCAGCTTTTGTTTTCGGCCATTTCGAATATTGTGATGGCATTAGAATACTTTCCGTTTTGGAAATAGTATTTTCGTCTAACAAAAACATGTGCCACAAAGAAGAAAAATTAAGCCGTTCTGAGGCAAAATTATTCTTCTTAATAATTTGTACCGGTTCGTTAATCCCCATAAGTGTAAGC
>JAUNAE010000425.1 GCA_030527765.1 Eubacteriales bacterium | reverse complement strand
CCTTGACTCTTTTTGCATGCCTAGATTCTTGTTCTTTTCTCCTCCGGCATGCGCCTTGGCTCTTTTCGCATGCCTGATTCCTTATAACTCTCTCCTCCGGCATGCACCTTGGCTCTTTTCACATGCCTAGATTCTTATTCTTTCCTTCTTCGGCATGAAAGGTGAGGCGATTCTACTCTGCCCGGCGGTATATGTCCAGGTCGCTGCTTTGAAAGATGAGTTCGTAGTCTTTTTTGTTTGGAAAGAGGCGTTTATCACGCTGAGTATCTATCACGAGTTTCGGTTTTTCTGTGATCATGTCCTGTTGGAATTCCTGAAGGATATCATTACTGATGTAGGCAATGGGCCTCTGATAGGAATACCGGGAGGCGGCTTCTTTCTGGCACAACAAATACCAGAAATTTTCGTTTCCGAGAACAATCATGGAATCTTTCTCTTCTAACTGCTCACTCATGAGTTTCAAAACGTCTGTCCCTTCTACTTCGTAATAGTCCATGGTATTTTCCACATTTCGGCGGGCATTGGATAGTTTTTCCACATCTGTCCTCACAATTTGTCCCCAAGGTCTTCCGATCAAGGCAAGTAGTATCAGTATGAACATCCCCTGCCACAAAACCGATCTCTTCTTATTGGAAAGTTCTCCGAAGAATCTGGCATAAGGATAAATCATGACCGGAATCATAACCATTCCGTAATGACCATATTTCATTCCGGACATGGTCATGAGATACAAATTCAATAGCATAAACACAAGGTATGTGCCATGCAGAAACCATTCTTTTGTCTCTGCTGCCAGATATGCAAGAATCGGAAGGATCAGAATTGTCAGACCGTATTTCAGAAAATGCCAGAAGGCTTCCAGTTTATGAATTCCACCGGCTCTCTCCTCATCTCCCACATATTTCATATTAAACATGATATAGTCTCTCACAAAATCTGCGAAGGCACCTTTGGCAATCAGCCAGATCAATACGGGGGCTGTCACCAGAATCATACCCAGAAGAAACCAGCCGATGAAGGAAAGAGACTGTTTCTTTTTCTGCACTCCGTCCTTAATGAGGACGGCCATGGAAAACACAATCCAGAGTGCGATCATGTTTACTCGAATGAGGCATACTCCTGCCATGGATGCTCCGCAAAGGACGAGTCTCATGGTGCTGACTCTGTCGTTGACCAGAAAGTCCAGATAAATATAAAGTGCAATGCCGAGAAAAGGCAGGGCGTATTCTTCGGAGAGGTTTCCTCCTTGGAAGTATACGGCAAATGGCGCACAAATAGCAGCCGTCAGAAACAGGGAGATTCCTTTTCTGCAGAAGAGTCTGCATGTGTTGTATGCTGCAGTTAGAAATACAGACATGGAAATAAGTTCTAAAATCCACACTCCCCTGTAATAAGAAATCATCTGTCCCCAATAGTTGATGATATACAAAAGCGGTCCCTTATGATCGAAGGTATCTTTGTAAGGCATTTTGCCCTTTGCCATGACCATTGCTACATATTTAAAAACGCTGCTGTCAATCCCTGTCGCTGTTTTCCAAAAAGGATTCATTGGACTCTGCAAGACGATGGCACCGCTGATTCCCAGAAGAGCCAGGCAGATCAGAGCGTTTTCCAGATATTTATTTTTTACTTTACACTTATTATTTACAATTTCCATGCCTGTTTCCTCATATTACGTTGTCACTCAATTGCCATGTGCTGCCTGACTCATAACCCTTATCTCGGTCGGAGATCGAACATTTACACTTCGTTCTCGGATAGTACTAAAATGTCAAACGGATATTCGCAATTCGCTTCGCTGCTTGCTCATAACCGAATAGCTGCTCCGCAGCTTATCAGTGGGGTGCTGAGTGCCGGTGGCACTCGTTTAGCACCGACCGAAACGAAGTGTAGACCTTGAACTCCCACTGATACAAGCAAGTCCCTACCCACCGCTTAATGCTCCGCGCATTTAAAGCGAGGGACTTACTTGATTCGGTTAAATTTCCATCGTAAACTATCTTAATAATCCTGATGACTTATGTTCTCATACCGTTTCACAAAATGCAAGTCCCCGCAATTCATACGAATTGCGAGGACTCTTTTGGGAATATGATATATCAAAAATTAGAAATACTCTTAATTAGGTTAATGCATTGAGAATCAGCTGCATTTTGCTGATCTGTGCCGGTGTCAGCTTGGTCAGTGATTCCTGCACTGCCGCATACGTCTTCGGACGTTCTGCTTTGAGCTTTGCACCGTTCAGCATATAATCCTTGACGCTCTCTGCAAAATACTCAGGAGCACTCTGGGTGACATATGCTTTATTAAAACCATTGAAACGGCTTTTCTCTTCGTTATAAACTGCTGCAAATTTGGCTGTCTTGTCATAGTTTTCTGCTACAAAACCAAGGAAATGTCCAAGTTCATGATAAATGGTATCATCCTCATCACGCATGGTGATGCTCTTGGTTCTTGCATTGAAGTAACCGGAATAGTTTACATCCTTGCGGACAGTAATCGTAAATCCAAGAGTCTTGAAAGCGGAACGAACACGGCTGTCCATCTTCGGTGCTGCAGAATCTACATTCCATGTTTTGGTTGCTGTGCTGCTTGTATTGGTAGTTCCGGTGGAAGTTGTAGTTACCTTAACGGTTGTCGTTGTTTTTACAGTGGTAACTGTCTTTGTTGTAACCTGTTTCTTCTTACTCTTGTTTGTGTATTTCTCTGTCACATAAGTCTTCACGGTCGTGATTGTCTTGACCGTTGTCTTCGCATCTTTTCTTACGGTCTTTGTAGAGGTTTTTGTCGTTGTAGGAAGAGTCTTTGTATAAGTCTTCGTACTTGCCTTACTCAGATTGACATACTTAGATGCGGTTTTGGTTGTTGTCTTAGTTGTTGTCGTTGTCTTTGTTGTTTCCTTTGAAGATCCTGCAAGAGGTGTTTCCTCATCCTGAATCTCCGTCTCAAACTGCGGATCCACATATACTGCGAGATCCACGCTCTCTTTCACTTTGTGTACTTCGTACACGCCGCTTCCTGCTGCAATACAAACAGCAAGGGCAACTGCGAGAGCTCCTTTTTTCCAGATCGACATTTTCTTTTTCATATCAGATACACATCCTTTCCTCAGCTGTCCCGAAATTCGGGGTAGTTAAGTCTCTCGTATCTCTTCACCTTTTTTCGGTTATGCGCAAGCAGCGAAGTGGATTGCAAATATCCGTTTGAATGCACAGAAACAACACTTCCTGCAAATAAAAAATAACCGTTTTCTGA
>JAUNAE010000041.1 GCA_030527765.1 Eubacteriales bacterium | reverse complement strand
TAGTGATAGCCACTATTTTTTTGAGCCTGAGACCGATTGTTTCCGAAGCAATTTTGCTGATGGGGTGATAGCTTAACAGCAAGTTATAGACTCCGAAGCAGCTTGCGGAAATAAGGATCAGCACAAGCAGAATTCCAATTCCCTTCATAGTAATGTTCCATGTCTCTGACGGCCCGATCACAAAGGCAGTCAGGCAGAGCATACCTCCTCCGGCCGTCATACTGATACCGGTTGCGGTCGTCATATCCATCTTCTTGGAAACAACTCTTGTCAGAAGGCCTCCAAGTGCTCCAAAGAAGGCATTCAGAAGTACCAGACCATCTCCTCGAAGAGAAATCCCTGCAAGCATCGCCTCTCCCGGCTCCAGATTAATGAGCACAATTCCTGCAAATCCAAGAATGCATCCTAAGGCTTTTCTCAGAGACATATGATCATCTGCAAAAATCATGCAGGACATAAGAATCAGCAGAAAACCATTCATGGAGTCCAAAATCGTAGATCTGGAACTTGGAAGATAGCTCAATCCCACATAGGCAAAGAGATAATGCAGAGCTGTATTCACAAGACCAAACAACAGCAACAATCCCCAGGGGCTTTTCCGACTGACAGAGAGATGATGTCTTCGAAGTAATACAAACAAGAGTACAAGAATTCCGGCAAAGAGAAAACGAATTCCGGCAAAAAGCACTTTGCTTCCCAGATCACTCTGTGCAATTTGAAATTCCCCATATCCCAGTTTAATAAATGGGTAAGCCAGTGACCACCCAAGGGCACAGAACAATGCAAAAAAAGGATAATATCGATCATCCCTCATTAATTTTTTCAACATAATTTTCTTCCTCCCGAACTCCCAGTATATCACAGGATTTCTCGGAAGAATACCTCCCACATTCGGGGCAATCGAATTCCAAAAATCAAGTTCCAATCGAATTCTTGTAATCTGCTTAGCTGATTGTTCATAAACGCAATCTACTCCGCAACAGAAAAAACACAGAGACCTGAGTTTTCTCAAGTCCCTGTGCCTTGTTTAAAATATGTGAGTATAAATGTGGAAACAATGTTCAGTTAATCGTATTCTCGCAATCCACTTCCACTGCTTGCAAGTATCCGAAACGCAGGATTTACGTTTTTCGAATAAATTTGCGATACGATCAGTCTGTCTTCAGTGCATCATCAAATGCAATGTTGGATGGAGAGAAATTCATCTGTTTTGTAAACTCGCATGCCTCGCTTGCGCCGAATACACGCTCCATTCCGCTGTCCTCCCACTCGATGGAAAGAGGTCCGTCATATCCTTTCTGGTTCAGTACACGGATGATGTTATCAAAGTCTACATCGCCATGTCCCGGAGATACGAAGTTCCATCCTCTTCTCTGATCACCGAAGGTTATGTGAGATCCGAGAATACCGTTTCTTCCGTTCAGGTTAACTTTGGAGTCTTTGATATGAACGTGATATACACGATCCATGAAATCATAAAGGAATACAGCCGGATCAACGCCCTGCCAGATCAGATGGCTTGGGTCAAAGTTGATTCCAAGAGCCGGTCTGCGATCGAATACTTCCAGAAGTTTCTGGGTGCTCCAGTAGTCGAAAGCGATCTCTGTCGGATGAACCTCAAGAGCAAATTTCACACCGCACTCATCGAAAACGTCCAGGATTGGTGTCCAGAGTTCTTTGATTCTCTGGAAGCCTGCCTCAACCTGCTCCTCAGATGTCTGCGGGAAAGAATACCACATTTTCCAGATTGGAGATCCCATGAAACCTGTAACAACTTTTGCACCAATGTTCTTTGCTGCCTGAGCCGCAAATTTCATCTGCTGAATTCCCCACTCGCGGATCTCTTCCGGCTTGCCGGCCATGTTTGCCGGAGCGAAGCCGTCCAGACGTGGATCATATGCCCACTGCTCTGCATCTCCTACACACTGTCCCGGAAGGTGAGCTGCGATTGCCCAGCATCCAAGTCCGTATTTCTCCAGAGTTGCTTTGAGCTCTTTTACATATGCTTCATCTGTTGCAGCCTTCTCAAGATTGATCTGGCCCCAGGATGCGATCTCAAGTCCTTCGTATCCCATCTCGCTTGCTACTTTGCACATTTCCTCTAACGGAAGGTCTGCCCACTGTCCTGTCATAATTGTAACCGGTCTTGCCATAATTTTGTCCTCCATTCCTGACATTATTCTCCAACGAGATTCACAGTATAATATCGAATTGGATAATGTCTAGATTGCTGTTTTTTATATACGAATTAATATGATACCAGAGTCAAAAACCCAAATAACTTATGTCTGAAACAATTACATCTCAACCCATACGTTGCCGTTCTTGTTACTCTCAAGGCATGCTTCTACATATTTAAGTCCCTGAATTCCATCGTCGATGGTCGGGTAATCGATCATATCCGGTGTGAAGGTTCCGTTCTTCTTCGCCTCAACACACTCTGTGTAGCTGTCATACAGGTTGCCCATGGACTCCAGCCATCCTTCCGGATGTCCTGCAGGAAGTCTTCCGTATTTTGCTGCATTTGGAGTGATTGCACCGTATCCGCGGCGAATCTTTCTCTGGATACCGTCTTCTTTGATCAGGATAAAGTCTTCGCACTCTTCCTGGAACCAGAGAATGGTACCTTTGGATCCGTAAATACGAACTCTGAGGCTGTTGTCGCATCCGATTGCAAACTGAGAAGTCCAGTTCACACCAGTTGCTCCGCCCTCGTACTCAACAAGAATCTGGTCGTTGTCATCCAGAACTCTTCCCGGAACAACAACATCCATCTTTGCAAGGACTCTCTTAATTTTGAGACCGGTCATGGTAGATACTGCGTTCTCTACATGAGTTCCGATATCACCTAAGCAGTTAACGTTACCGGATTTCTTCGGATCACATCTCCACTCACCCTGTTTTCCACCGCTGTTGTTCTCGTCATAGAGCCATCCCTGAGGATACTCCGCCATAACGGTACGAATGGTTCCGATCTCGCCGCTCTTAATCATATCGCGGATGCATTTTGCAGTAATGTTGCCCATGTAAGTATAAGTAACCATGAAAAGCAGATCTTTTGCTTCTGCGATTGCCTTCAGCTCTTCTGCCTGTGCACTCTCGGTAACCAGTGGTTTATCACATACAACATTGAATCCTGCCTCAAGGAATGTTTTGCAGATTTCAAAATGAGTATAGTTTGGTGTTACAACGACAACGAAGTCGATTTTGTCTTCACGTTTGCTCTCAGCCTCTGCCATTTCCTGGTAGCTTGCATAGCATCTGTCCGGTAAAATTCCCAGTTCTGCACCCTGTGACATGGTTTTCTCCGGAGATCTGGAAAAGCATCCTGCAACAAGTGCTGCGGAGCTGTCAAGACTGATGGCTCTTCTATGTGCATCACCGATCATTGCACCAGGGCCGCCTCCAACCATACCATAAGTCAGTTTCTTCATAATGGGATCCTCCTTGTAACATTTTGTAAGATTTGAATTGTAAATTTCACTTGCACTGCGTTTTGTTGTGTAAATTATACAATGACTTTCTTACACAAAATTGACAATCTTGCTAAAAAACTATGGCAATATTGAGATTTTTTAGCAACACTTACAGGGATCTGAATTTTCAGATCCCTAAAATTGATCATTATTTAGATAAAACTCCTCTACTTCACCGGATGATAATTTTCTGCGTGATCCGGCTCTCCCGATCCGTCATACATCGGCCAGTATGGATATTCATAAAGCGGTCTTGTCCGTCTCTGATTTCCTTCTTTATGATCCATAACTGTGAGAGTTCCGGGAGCTTCTCCCTTTTCCACCCACGCATCCAGCGATCCGAGGAAATCTCCGGTAATCAAAAAGTTGCCGTCTGTTCCGTGTCCATAACCCGGTGCCATATAAAATCTTACGAAGTTTCGAAGTCCCTCTTCTCCAAAAAATTCTTTCAGTTTTTCATAATACTGAACTGTTCCGGCAGCCGTCACATTCGGATCTACCGTTCCCTGTACCAGAATCAGTTTTCCTCCATGATCTCTGAACTTCTTAAGGTCTGGATCATTTGCATCCATATAAGAAGAAATTTCCTGAATTCTTTTCTGCCATTTCGGATCTTCCGGATCAAAGTCACCGACATCATAAGCCGGATCTTGGGCAAACAGTCTCGCAATCAAATCGTCGGTAATATCTACTTTTCCGAATTCGTGAATCTTTGCCCATACTCCAAGCTGTGCAAAGATCGGTGCACCTTCGTACACGTTATATCCCGGAAGTGTTTCCTGTCCAAAGGCCAGCGGATAAGAAAGAGTAAATTCTTTTTCCAGCGAATCCAGAACTTCCAATTGTTTCGGAGTTAAGAACGCACGAACTTTCTCGCGTACCAGATCTCTCTTTTTCCTCGCATCTTTCCAATTGGAAATCACTCCATCCTGCACTCCATCCAGATCATCACAGATATCCAGTGCTGCCTGCACAATCTTCTCGCAAGTCTCTTTATCCAGAATTCCTTCCTTACCTGCATCAAAAACGACTTTTGCATTTCGGTAATCCATAAGCACCTTCTGTGTCCAGTAAAGAACCGGGAAGAAGCAGATCGCACCATCGTAGTCTTCCGGATACTTCTGAAGAATCTTCATGGTTTCACGTCCGCCATTGGAACCACCATAAAAATACACTCTAGATGGCTTTGTTCCTGTCAGATCCTGAAGAAATGCTGTAATCGTGTCCTTCGTTTTTTTCAAAGACTCATATGCATAGTTTCGGAGACACTCTTCATTGGAAATCCAGCTGAAATCCAGCATATTTCCATTGATATATTCATATCCGCCGTCACTGTCAAATACCGCATACCCCTGCTGAAGGGCGGTCCGTGTTTCTCTGTCCTGTCCGTGAAGAAACTGACAGGTTGGCGGCACATATCCATCCACTCCGGCACCACCCTGCTGGACTGCCTTACCATTCCAGTTCACCGGAAGTCCCAGTTCGAAATGAATATCCTGACAGGTTGGGTCCACCGGGTGAATCACGCCTTCACATTTCCATGTATCCACCGGATAAAAGAATCCAAATTGTTTCGCCAGTGCCGATGGATGAGATTCCCCGGCCTTACACAACACGCAGGAAGTAACCTCTGCTCCGGTAGTCGGAAGCCCAATATGCTCTGCCTGAATTTTATAAGGCAGTTCTAATTTCTTAATATTTCGTTCCATCATTTCCATTTCCTCTTCAAATAACCCCCAGATTCTCAAAATCTGCTTCCGTTACTTACTCTTAAAACGCAAATCTCGTAAGAGGATTCGCACGCGAGTTCGGCAGTTGCGAAGCAACTTTCTTCTGCCGAACTCTGCGATCAACTCAAACTTCTTTTCTGCTCCCGGAATATCACATTCGATCGCAGCTTACAGTCTGCTCCACTCCTCATAGATTTCCTTCTGCAGAGCTGCAGCTGCAGCATCGTCCACATTCATCGCCGGCCGCACACAATTCGTCCAGATATCTTTAAACGGGGTCAGTGGCTGAAATACAATGTAGCTTCCGGATACTTCCCGCAGTTTCAATTCTGTCTTCTTTTCTACAATATCAAGAGCCTTCGGATCGGAAACAACTTTGATGATGTCTGTCAATGGACCTACTGCATACGGATTCGCACAGGATACTTCGACAAATTTCTTTTCTGTAATATTCTGAGAAGAATTGCCTGCAAGAATTTCAAAAGTTCCCGGCTCCGTTGCCCATGTCTTCAGACGGGTATCATATCCGGCAAAATCCTTTTTCCTCAGAACAATTTCGACATTCTTTGTCTCACCCGGCTCCAGATATACTTTTCGGAAGCCTTTGAGTTCTTTCAACGGCTTATCCAATGTCGATTCCATGTCTCTCACATAAATCTGTACGACCTCTGCTCCTGCACAGGAACCGATGTTTTTCACTCGGACACGGACCATGAGATCCTCCTGATCCAAATTAACCTTCTCCTGCATCTGAAGATCGCTGATCTCGAAATCGGTGTAGGACAATCCAAAGCCAAACGGATACATGACCGGAATGTCTCTCTTCTCGTAATAGCGATATCCAACATAAATTCCCTCGCCGTACCATACCTCACTGTCATATCCCGGGAAATTTCCGTAGGATGGACAATCAGAGTATTTTTTCGGGAAAGTCAAAGGAAGTTTTCCGGAAGGATTCACTTCACCAAAAAGAATATCAGCTGTGGCATGTCCGCCTTCCATTCCCGGAATATACGTACACAAAATCGCATCTGCTTTCTCATCCCACTCCAGCATATCAATCGGACCCGCAATGTTCATGATCACAATCACCGGGATATGAACTTCTTTTCCATCTGCCTGTTCACTTCGAAGAGCTTCCTGGGCTTTTGCATCTGCAAAGGCTTTTCGAAGGGCTTCCTGATCCTCGGAATCCATCTGAAGATCCGGACGGTCTGCTCCTTCCTGACCGTTCACACCTACCGTGACAATCACAGCCGTCGTCGTTTCATCCACAGTCTCAAAAGCAACTCTGTCTTCTCCAATTAATTTCATTGTCTCATCATAGACATTCGTCGTCAATGAAGTCTGTACGGCAGCACTTCCTGCACCGGAATCAATGGGATGTTTGCACTTTTGTCCATAGAAGCTGACTTTCTCCGTTTTAGCAAGGGGCAGAATATGATTATTTTTCAGAAGTGTGATTCCTTCTGCTGCCGCTTCATAAGCTGCCTGAATTCCGGCCTTCACATCTTCTCTTGTATATTCCTTCACACGTGTCCCATTCATCGTCGGTGATTCCAGAACAATACGGAGGAAATTTCGAACACAGCTGTCCAGATCTTCTTCGGAAAGTTCCCCATTTTCCACTGCTTCTACGATGCATCGATAGGAACGCGGTCCCGGCATAACAAGATCGTTTCCTGCCGCTGCTGCCTCCACCTGATCGTAAGCCGCAGACCAGTCTGTCACGACGCAGCCGTCAAATCCCCATTCCCCGCGGAGAACCTCTTTGAGAAGCCATGGATTCTGCGCACAGGGAACTCCGTTGATCTGGTTGTATGCGGACATAATCGTTCTGCACCCGGCCTTAATACAGGCCTCAAATCCCGGAAGATAAATTTCTCTCAGTGCTCTCTCAGAGATGTGCTCGTTCACACCCATGCGATCGGTTTCCTGATTGTTTGCCGCAAAATGCTTCACATCTGCAAGCACCCCTTCTTCCTGAATACCCTTTACAAAGGAAGGAGCCAGTTTGGATACCAGACAGGGATCTTCGGAGTATCCCTCGAAAAGCCGGCCATTCAGAGGATCTCTGTGAATATTCACATTGGGGGTTCCAAGGAGAACATCCACTCCCCGGTAATTGACTTCTTTTCCGAGAGTGTGTCCGCACTTTTCAATGACATCCGGATTCCATGTAGCTGCAAAGAACATTCCCGGAGGATAGCATCCGAACTCTGTATCTGTCATCATTTCTCTTGCCAGCTTTTTTCTGCTCTCCCAGAGCTCCTTATTTCCAAGGACAATTTCCAGACCGCCCATACGGCCGGTAATAGTGTCTTCATCAAGTGGAATACCTTCTGCCTCAAGGCGCTCTGCATATTTCTGATACATAACATCCAGGAATTTTTGATTGGAATTATATCCGGTTCCTCCATCCAGCCACAGAAGTGCGGGAATTTTGTATTTCTCCATTGCTCTGCTGTAAAAAGAAGTTCCTCCGGTAATGCAGGCCGCTTTTTCTTCCACAGTCATTTCTGCAAGAATCTGTTCTATGGAGTTCTGATCTGTCAATTTTGTAGCCATTCTGTACTCCTTTCGCTCTAAGTTCTTTATTGTTCTGTAAAGCATACATTCACAATTTAATACTTGCTCATGAACACAGGCTGCTTCGCAGCTTGTCTGTCTTCAATATTCTCTCAGTTTTCTCGAATTCTCGTAGGATCGTAGGAAAGTTTTGCGGTGCCGTAACTGATCTGCTGAAGTTCCACTCCCAAAAACTGATAGGGCTTTGGATCTCCTTTTCCCGCAAGAACTTCCTCACAGATATGAAGAAGGTCTTCACATACAGATTTCGGCTGGCTCTTATTCATGGTGGAACCCAGATATCCTACATGACCGTTAAAATTCTGATCGAATTTGTCGCTTAAGGACTGAAATTTCAAAAGTGACTGATAAGTTTCTTCCACGCTGCACCAGGGTGCCAGAAGATTCACATTGCAGCAATCTCCGCTAATCATCAGTCTGTTCTTCTCATCCAGAAGAGTGATTCCTCCCGGTGTATGTCCGGCAATGGCATACGCTTTGATATCTCTTCCCCCGAGATGAAATACCGCTCCGTCATTTAAAGGGAGAAACTTCGGTAACGTTCGATCTTCTGTAATCTGTTCCGGAGAGTAGTCATAAATTCCATACCCTCCGCCTTTACCAAACATGTCTGCATACTGCATCGTCTCTTCTCTGGATACAGCCTCTGCCATCTTCCAGTCCCGTTCATTCAGGTAAACTTCATGGAACGCGTACATTCCGCCAACATGATCCATATGTCCGTGGGTCAGTACCACTTTGTATGGTTTATCTGTAATCTCTGCAACCACTTCTCTGACATTTGCCACGCCGCATCCTGTATCAACGAGGAGCGCCTCCTCCTCGCCGATTAACAGATACATGGCATCCAGTCCAAATTCATTGATACAGTACGTATCCGGTGCAATCTCAAAAATCAGAGGTTTTCGGATTCCCATAGTATTCTCTCCTTTTCTCTATATGCCGTTCCTACCTTGCTTATACGTTCTGTTCATCCATTTTGCAATTTCTTTAATGTAGTTATATTATCTCTGATAACTTGTTTTCTCAGTTTACATTTTCGGCACAAAACGCTCGCATTTTCGGACGAAGTTTCCCGCAAAAAAGCCGCCGGGTATGATCCCAAAATCATACCCGACGGCATCTGATATTTTTCTTATTCGTCTCTGCATTCAGTTTAGACCTCTCCTTGTACAAGAAGAATTCATAACCGTTTTCGCTGCATTTTCCCTCTCATCGTGCAGCTGACTGCTCGTACTCCATATTGGCTTCTGCAGCCATCTGTCTTCTGGCTTTCGCCTTTTCAAAAATATCCGCATTTGCGGAGAATGTGATAACTCCGAACAGGAACACACCTGTGAGAATTCCACGAATCTCAGAACTGAATCCGCAGGCTACCAGTCCGGAACTCAGCATACGAATGGTCAGTGTACCAATGATAACAGAGGCACTGAAATTCACATACTTGCTGATAACAAGGGCTACGAATACTCCCATAAATCCATCAAAGATCATTGCGACAGATGCGATACCGCTGACTGCTGTGACAGATACATTGGTGGACATGTAGACGATACCGGCTACTCCGAGGAAAAATCCAGACAACAGGAAGGAAAGAAACTTCACTTTGTCAATATCCACACCTGCACTGTTGGCAATTTTGATATTTGCTCCGATTGCTCTCATATCCGCTCCGAGAGTTGTGTACGTATTGATAAAATAGAAAATTCCGAACATACCAATCAGAATAATGAAACACCAAGGGGAACTTCCCAGATATCCATCCAGGAGACTGATTTTTCCGGTTGCGTTTGGTACAAGCACGTTTGGAAGTGCTTCAATAATCATTACCATACCAAGAGAAAGTACGAGACATGGAACTCTGAGGAAACGATACAGAATACCCATGATTCCGCAGAGGACCAATCCGGTCAAAATCGAGAAAATACAGAGACCCGGGATTCCGCTGCCTGTAATCTGTGCAAGATATGCGCCAAAGATTGCACAGGCGTAAATTATTGCACCAGCTGCAAAATTCCACATATTCATCAGCATTCCAAATCCAAGAGTCATTCCAATCAACATAGGAACCACTGCCGTTCTGAATACAGACATGACACTGATCCATGTCGCAAATCTGCCTCCGGTCAGGATAGAAAATACAATCCAGACTATTACCGGCAGAACCAACGCCTTACACCAGTTAAGCAGTTTATTTGCAGCCTTCATCTTATTGCACCTCCAATTATTGGCATGAAGCATCCGGGCAGCCGGCAGATCCCGGCCGCCGCTGACGCTTCGTTATCATCGATTTGCGCAGCTACTCAATTATTTACCAGTACGCAATATTTTGCTGTGATTTACTGCTCCAGATATGCACCCACTCTTGCGCTAATATTTTCAATATTCCAGTAGTCCGGACTCTGATAGGATTCTACCAGTGCCTGTCTTTCTTCAACGGTCATTTCGTCGCCGCCTGTCAGAGAACAGAAGGAAAGAATTTCATCCGGAAGAAGACCGCCGGCAACTTCACCATCGGTATATTGTACTGCGGATTCGTACTCATCTTTTGTTCTTACAATAAAGCCATTGAACATAGGGACAATGCGGGATCCTTCATTCCAGAGACGATCTGCACCGGAAAGTGCGTTGAACAGCTGCATATAAGCATCCACCATATATGTGCTGGCTCCTGCGTAGGTTGCGGTCAACATTCCGGCATCCAGGTAAGCTGCGGTATCTCCACTTGGTGCATCTACCTGAACCAGTTTGATCTGGCCGGTAAGTCCTGCTGCCTGAATCGCAGCTACACCGTTGTCACCGCCGCCTGAGCATGCGATTCCGTCAAGCTCGCTTCCATAAGAAGACAGAATATCTGCATAACCGGTAATGAAATCGCCGCCTCTGTACTCTGCAACAACTTCCATTCCGCTTTCTTCTGCTGCCGCTTTCATACCTGCAATACGCTCATCATTCATGGTCTCACCCTCGGAGCCGCCTACCAGAGCAATGCTCTTGCATCCTTCATCCGCCAGAACCATGGCAATGTCATATCCGGTCTTGAAGTTTCCTCCTTCGTTACCGCCAAGATCTCCGACGAATCCGCAGTTGTACTCTGATCCGTCAACGACTTTTGCAAGCTCATCTGTATAAGATCTTGTCAATGCAACATAGTGTACGTCATTTTTCTCCATATACTCATAAAGAGCCGGGGAGGAACCAAGTACCATGATAACACCGTCACATCCGTTGGAAACCAGTGTCTCAACAGCTGCACTCATTGCCTCAGAATCCCAGGCAGTCATGTCATAATACTCCATCTCACAGTTTGTCTGGCTTGCACAAAAATCCAATGTGTTATGGAACTGCTGAGACAAAACATCGGAAGTAGGCATATAGAAAAATCCAATCTTATATCCGCCGAGTCCTTCTGCGGAAAGTCCGCTTGGAGCCAGACTCTCAGAGGATGCACTTGCTGTTACAGGAACAGACCCAACCATCATTGCTGCCATCACGAATGCCAATAATTTTTTCTTCATAACTTTCTTCTCCTTTAAATTTTGTTTTGTATAGTTCGTTTATTATGTTCTTTTTATTTGTACAGATTCCCAAAAAGTTCTTATGATTTTCAATCCTTTAATCGGTTTTTTTTACTTTTGCTTACTCTACCAGCTTGCCTTTGCTCTTCTCGTATGTGATTGCGATAACGATGACGAAAAGAACTCCTTTGATACCAAAACCAAGGGCGGATGCCTGTCCCAGCATTCCAAGTCCGTTGGTCAGGATAATTACCATGAGGGAACCGATAATCGGGGCGGAGTATCTCGCATTTGCACCGCCGGATAACGGGAAGCCGCCAAGTACAATGGCTACCATGACGTTCAGGTTCAGTGCACTTCCGATTGTCGGATCTACAACTCCCGCTCTGGAAACGGTGAACATTCCCGCAATTCCGAGAGTCACACCCATCAGAATATAAACAAGAAACACGATCTTCTTAACCTGGATTCCACTGATTCTGGAAACCATCATGCTGCCGCCCATGCATCGTGCGGATTTTCCAAGGGCTGTGAAGTTAAATAATACATATCCGATCAAAATCAGTGCCACAAGTACAATCAGTTTCACCGGCACGCTGTTCAGATAGGTTGCCTGACTATAAGGGAAAACAACTTTTCCTTTCTTGGAAACCGCTGATACAATTCCGGATGCCACGTTGGAAACACACATCGAAGCGATAAACGGGCTTAATTTCAGGTAATTCACGGAGACTGCCGTGATACACATACACGCCACTGCTACAAGAATTCCAACCAGAAGACTGATCAGAAGAGGAACGCCTCTCTGGAACAACAATGTCAAAGCCAGTGACGAAACTGCCATAACCTGTCCCAGGGAAAGATCCATAAATCCCATAGCATATAGAAAAGCCGCTCCGATAATTACGATTACCATGGTAAAACACTGATTCAGAATCAGACTCAGATTTTCTACACTGATGAATTTCCCCTTGGTCAATATGGTAAATAATGCTATCAGAATCACAATTCCCGCATAAGGAAGAAGCTGGGTAAGCCTGTCTTTTCGCAGGGCATCTTTATTGAGTTTGAGCTGAATCTCATCCACTTTTTCTACAGCCCCCTGAGCTGTTAAATCACTCATGAACATCTCCTCCTTAAACCATATATTCAATCAGCTGTGTATCGGTAATATCTTTGCTTCGCATAATTTCACCGGCAATTTTGCCGTCTCTCATAATAATCATGCGGTCACTCATACCAATCAGTTCCGGAAGTTCTTCCGAAATCATGATGATGGATTTTCCTTCCTTCTTAAACTGGTAGATCATCTGATACATGGCAGCCTTAACACCAATGTCAATGCCTCGTGTCGGGCAGTCCATAATGAAGATTTCGCTTCCGGCTGCCAGCCATTTGGAAAATGCAACCTTCTGCTTGTTTCCACCAGACAGCTGACTGCAGAACTGTTTGCCGGAGATACATTTGGTTCTCATGACCTTGATCTGCTCGTCAGAAATCTTTCTCTCTGTCTTCGGTGAAATCAGAAATCCTTTTTTCATTTTTTTGTAGGATGCCATCACCGTATTGTTCTCAATACTTGCATTCAGAATAATGGATTCCTTGTCACGGTCTTTAGAAATATATCCGATGTCGAGCCCTATCGCATCATCGATCTTTTTGATTTTTTTACCGGTAGGTACATACTCCACTTCACCGGTGATGGTCTCATCCAGACCAAAAATCATTCGGCCGACTTCATGCATGCCGCATCCTGCAAGACCACCGAATCCAAGGATTTCTCCTTTGTGAAGCTGTACGCTGAAGTTCTTTACGTATCCATCTGTTGAAGTAATATGCTTTACATCCAGAACAACCTCATCCTCAGAACTTCCGTCCCAGTCTTCTCGGTAATAACTTCCTGTCAGTTCACGTCCAACCATGAGAGGTCTCATAGCTGCAGTTGTGATTTTGTCCTTTTCCAGTTCACCTACCCGAACACCATCACGAAGACAAACGATATGATTGCAAACTGCTTCCAGCTCCTCAAGATCATGGGAGATAAAAATAACGCCTTTCTTTTCTTCTCGCATTTTGTCGATCAGTTTGTAGAGGATCTGACGGCCTTTCTGTGCAAGCGCTGTAGTAGATTCATCGATAATCAGAACATCCGGCTTCAGATACATGGCTCTGGCAATTTCTACGATCTTTCGATCCTCAAAGTTAAGTTCTGCAAGAGGCATATGTCCGTTGATTCCTTCTGCACCGATTTCCTCCAGAATCCGGTCTGCCTCCTTGTGCATGAAACGCACATCCAGTCGTCCACCTCGTTTGAAGGATTTGTAATTGCCGATAAAAATATTACTTGCTACATCTACGGACGGCAGCGTTGCCGCCTCCTGTACGATCATTGCAATTCCATGTTTTTGCGCATTCACCATATTACCCGGATTGTATGGCTCATTCTTGCAAAACAGTTCTCCACTGGTCTGTGGCTGTACCCCTGCGAAGATAGATGTCAGTGTGGATTTTCCACTTCCGTTCTCACCGATCAGTCCACACACTTCTCCTTTCCGCAGTTCAAAATCTACATCGATCAAGGCTCTGGTAGCTCCAAAATTCTTACAGACCTTTTTGCAACTAAGAAGTACCTCGCTCATCCTTCTCCTCCTCTCTTCTGCATGTTCCAGGCTTTGTAACGATCTCGTGTCTCATATAACACAGCCTGTAATAGCTTGACGTTTTGTTCTATTACTCTATGACTGAAGTCTATCAATTTTCGGCTCTCATCCGTTATCATATTTCCCTTGATTGACTCTCATTTTTGGTCAGCTTTTGCCAGTCCTGTTTTTGCATCCAAAAATTCCGAACTGTTTTTGTATACTTTTTACAATGATTTATGATTATTCCATCTGAGGACAAAAAAACAGCCGGAGATTTCTGTTTCTCTTCAAGTCGCAGCCAAAAGGACTTGAAGCAGAAATTCAGAAAATCTCTGACTGTCTTATTAATGTTATGTAACTGATAAAGCGGCCATTGCACATCCTTCTCATGAACACAGAATGTTTCGCTGCATATCTGTATTCACATCCGGGATTTACACCGATTCATCGATTTTCACAGAATACTTCCTGAGATCGTCCGCAGCGGAGGAGTTTCCCACATAAAATTCATACTCCATATCTTCCAATACAAAGCTTTTTTCATTCTCATCATAATATGAAAGTCTGCTGATCGGGCATCGGATTTCCACTCTCTTCTCTTCTCCCGGATGAAGCCCGACTCTTTGGAATCCTACGAGGGTTTTTACCGGCCGGTCCACCCTGGAATGTTCAAACCCTGCATACACCTGAAGAACCTCGGCTCCTTCTCTCTCTCCTGTGTTCTTCACGGATACCGATACTTTGATTACAGAATCCTCCTGTACGAAGGAAGCTTCTCCGATCTCGAAGGTTGTGTAACTGAGTCCGAACCCATACGGTCTGGAAACTGCGGCACCTTCTTTCTCAAGGAGGCGATATCCATGGTAGTACTCATACCTCTGTTCATCTGCCTGCCAGTCTACCAAAGGAAGATCGTCTTCTGATTTCGGAATTACAAAAGGCAGCTTGCCGCCCGGATTCACATCCCCGAACAGAATCTCTGCAAGAGCAATTCCGCCGCCCTGTCCCGGATAAAATGCCTGAATGACTGCCGGAACTTTCTGCTCCCACTCAGACAACAGAATGGTACCTCCTCCGATCAGTACAACAACAGAATTCTCATTCACCGCTGCTCCCCGGGCAATCATCTGACGATCCTCGGGATGCAGTTCCAAACTATGTCTGTCACCACCATGTTTCTCTGTATTTATAAAACTTGCCTCTTTGGCAGGTGTGTATTCTCCTTCATCCTGAGCACTCATTCCAACGACATAAACCACCGCGTCAGACTCTGCACAAACTCTTTCTAGGTGATTCAAATCCTGTCCGTCATAATAGATAATTTCCGTGTTCTGGGCTTCCCTGATCATCCCGCTCAAAATATTGACGACATGTTTCGGGTATACTCTTGAAGAGCCGTAATCTCCCAGATTATCCGCTGTCGCAAGCTTGCCGATAATGGCAATCTTCCGAAGCTCCTTGCTTAAGGGCAGTGTGTGATTCTCGTTCTTCAGAAGGACCATACCTTCTTCCGCCGCCTTCAGTGCCAGTGCCTGATGTTCATAGCATCCCACCACAGACGCATCAAAGGCCTTCGGATCTTCCCCGAGCACTTCCAAAGCTTCCGCCTCTGCCGCCAGCGCATCCGCCACCACGCGAAGAGCCGCGTCATCGATTCGTGCCTCTTCAACTTTTCCTGCCCGGACAGCTTCCACCAGATTTTTACCGAAGAATCTGGTATCGCTCATTTCCACATCCAGCCCTGCATTGATCGCTTTCTCTGTATCATTGATTCCCCAGAAAAAATCACTGATGACAATTCCATCATACTCCCAGTCTTCCTTCAGGACCTCACTCAGGAGATGACGGGACTGACCGCAAATTTCACCGTCTACTTTGTTGAATGCGGACATGACTGCGCCTGCTCCTGCATCTATGCAGTCTTTGAAATGAGGAAGCAGTACTTCCCTCTCCGTTCTTGCATCACAGGTAATATTCACCCGGAATCGATTGTCTTCCATCGAGTTCATTGCAAAATGTTTCACTGCCGCAATCACACCCTGGCTTTGAATTCCACGCACAAGGGCAGCTCCCATCTTTCCAATGGCATAACTATCCTCTCCGTAGGTTTCCTGATTACGGCCCCATCCCGGATGATAAGGAAGATTCACGCAGGCTCCGCCAAAAATATTTGCCCCATAGGCTCTTGCTTCTCTGCCCATGGCCTTCCCGATTTCTTCTTCCAGTTCCGGATCAAAAGTCGCCCCTCTCATAACAGATACCGGGAAACAGGTGGAATGGCCATTTCCGCAAACCACCCCTCTCGGTCCATCACAAAATTTCAATTCCGGAATTCCAAGTGTCTTATTTCCTCCTGCCGGATAAGGCTTGAAATTGAAATGCTTTCCCTGACGTTTGTCTTCTGTTATTTTCTGCATAGATGTTCTGCCGCTTAAAAGATAAACCTTTTCCTCCAGAGTCATTTGCTCTATCAACGCTCTGGCTTTGCTATTCAAATTTCTGCGGAGTTCTTTCATATCGCTCATAGACTGTTCTCCACCTTTCCTGCCCAATATCCAATCAGCACCTCCGCTCCTTCTTCGTCAAAGGATAAGTAGTCCTGTATTTCATTGCTGGCCACATTTGCTTCCACACCCTTTCGGTACTCTCCCGGAGTAATTCCCATAGCAGAGCGGAATCTCCGATAAAAAGTCGCCTCTCCGGAATAACCACAAAGATCGGACACCAGCTGCATGGATACCCCTTCTTTGTGAAGAAGAATGCATGCTTTCTGTATTCTTGATGCATCAATCATCTCTTTCAAAGTCAGACCAACCACATCTTTCAACAGGCGATAAATGCCTTTCTCACTCAGCCCGAATTCTCTGCAAATATCTTCCGTGATTGTATCGTCCTGAAGGTGCTGATCCACATATCCGCTGATTGCCATGACAAGTTCCATATCCTTTTCCCGATTTGCAGGTGCAGAACGAAGCTCATGCTGCACACCGGAAATCAAATTTGCCAGAAGCATATAGAGCCAGGCTTTTAACCGAAGGCTGTACTCTTCCCCCTGCATTCGATCATTCATGGCTATTTTGGCCGCAAGTCCTGTAAAATATTCTCCGGACTGTCTGGATGGATAAGTATCACAAGCACTGTTCAGAAAAAACTGATACTTCATTCCTTCTGGAACAAAGCTGAAAATTTCCACCGGAAACTGAATGCTGATACACAGATTATCCATATCAATTCCCTGCACTGCATGTACCCCTTTAGAGTTGATCAAAATCACATCTCCCGGCCCCAGCTTTTGCGGCTCCGCCCCATACAGACCATACTGTACTTCGATTCTTCCTCTCAGAACGGCAATGATTTCATAATCATAATGCCAGTGAAAAGCCGAACTTCGAAGACAGGTAAGCCGAACTTTTGCAAAAGAATCGGTCATATGCTGAATACTCTCAAATATTCCTGTACTACGATGATTTCCCATAAGAACCTCCCGCCTAAGATATTTTTATCTTAGCAAGATCTGTCTTCAAATACTACTATTATTCCTTTGATTTGGGTCAAACAGGGCAAGCGAATATTCGCAATCCTCT
>JAUNAE010000424.1 GCA_030527765.1 Eubacteriales bacterium | reverse complement strand
ATATTATCAATTCCTTGAACATTGATTTTATCCGCAAGCCAACCTTTCACTTCAATCATGAGCGCACCCATTCCCTCAAGAAATAAGCAATAATCAAATTCTCGACCATTGATTTCCCGATTATTATATGCAATTACATCATTTGGAAGGTATTCTTTTACTTTATCCCAAACCTTAGCTTCTCCATGGAAGGTAGGTCTTTGATCTATCATTTTTGCCATAAGTATTCCCCTTATACTCTAATCAATTACACAATTAAATTTTAATGCATATGAAACCCTACAAAAATATTTTATTAACTAATCGCCATCAAACAGACTTCTAAATAAAACATCTTTTCACGAATTAATCATGCATCTGCGATTCTGCATCAAATATTATTTCAAATACATCTTCTGGTTGACATTGTAGTTTTTCACATATACGTGCAATTACTTCTAATGAAACATACTCGTTCTTGCCAAGCTTGGCCATTGTACTCGCGCTCATTTTTGTTTCTTCGCGCAACTTCGTTTTGTTCCACTCGTGATCGATTAAGGTTTTCCATAATCTTTTATAGCTAACAGTCATCTTGATACCTCATTAATAATCAAAGACATTTCTTATATGAACAATTTCTATTATATATCGAATATCCTTCATTATCAATTAAGAAGTACGACTTCTCGAAGCAATATTGTGATTTATCGGAGAATTGCTACTCAATTTCAAAACACACATGGCATCCGTAATATCAAACATCAGTTCATTTGTCATATATGCAAAGATAGCTGGGATCGTACAAACGACCTCAGCCACCTTATTACTTTGGAAGATATCTATACTGCACAATGTAATTCTCATTCGCAATCGTCTCTGCTTCTGGGTTGCGTGCCAAGAATCCATCAAACTCTTCTTTATATTTTTCTTTCATTTTGGCCAGCGCTTCTGCAAATTCACTGGGTTCTTTTCCAATCACTGTTGCACCAAGTTTTTCATAAAGATACCTGCTTGGTTCATTGTCTGAATAGATTCTGACCAAGAAATACTCAACAGGCATAATCTCCATTACTCGCTTTGCAAATAACGGAATGCTATCAAATGCAATGCCCTGTCTATGGTATTCCTGCAATACATCCATACCAATCTCAGGAGTGTCCGAGGACAGATGCTGCAAAGTAATATTTCCCACATAGATGTCATCTTTCTTCCTGAAGACAGATACATAGATTGCATCATCTTCTGACATCTTTTCCCATACGAAATCAGCAAATGATTCATAATCCACATCACTCATCTTTGAAGAAGCTTCTGCAACAATGGAATTCTCCCGATACAGTTTCAGATAATTATCTTTCTCTGTTTCAGTTAAAGCCATCAGAATATATCTATCGTTCTGAACAAAGACCCCATCTGTTTGAAAGAAATCTGCCTTATTCAAACTTATCCCTCCCCCAATTTCTGTTTATGAAAACGGCAACTCATCATCAATTCCATCCGGAATATTCATAAAACCTTCAGCATCTGTAGCCGCTGGCCTGCTGTAATTATTCTGACTCTGTCCACCATTACCTGCAGCCGCTTTGCTCTCTGCAAACTCCTGCTCCTCTACAACAATGTCTGTGGTATAAACTTTCTGTCCATCACGATTGGTGTAACTGCCAGTCTGAATTCTTCCGGTCAGTGCGATCTTGGTTCCCTGGCGAAGATACTTCTCAGCGAACTCTGCATTACGTCCGAAGGCGACGCAGCCGATGAAGTCTGCACTCTGTTCACCCTCTCTTTTGAATCTGCGATCAACAGCGATGGTGTATCGTGCAACTGCAGTAGCATTTTCTCCGGTGCCGTATCTCACTTCCGGATCACGGGTTAATCTTCCCAGTAAAATAACTTTGTTCATTTTCTCCCAACTCCTCCCATCGATTAAAGAATGTAATCAGAGATGTTTGAACAGATCTCCATGATGTTGACATTGGATTTGAAATCGAACTGGATCTGTGCTCCGTTTGAGAATACCAATACCAACTCACTATCGATATCCAACACGCCAGCGGTTTCAATTCCGAAGTACTGAACCTTGGAATATGGATAGGAGAAGTAGGAGACCTTCTTGCCTGTAATTCCCTGCACGTTCACTACGAATACTCTTTTGTTTGTAAATACAACCTGATCTCTGACGGTCTGAAATGCCTGGACAATCGTTTCATCCTTCTTCAGAAATCCTGCGACTTCCTTTCTCAGACCGGAGATAGAAATCTCCTTCAGGTTTAATAAGTTTGCATCTCCGATAATTCCACCATGTACTGCTCCAGCCATTTTCAATTTTCCTCCACATTCATATATTTGCTATCGATCAGACTCTTCTTGCTCAGGCTGCAGATGGTTCCATGCTCAGTCACGAGAATTACCTTTGCCTTTGCGGTATCGCCGATCTTGTCATAAATTCTTCCTGCACTCATACTTTCGCCGATAACCGTATGAGCACTGTTTGCAACATGTCCGATATCACCGAGGCCTTCCATCTTTACAACGATTGCCTCTTTATCGAACTTGTTATCCGGTTCCTTCTTAAGCTTCAGCTTCATTCCATGCTTCAGGAATTCATTGCCGTGATAATATTTTGTGCCGGTCAGTGTGAAATAGATCTTTGCCATATTATCTTCCCCCTCTTAAAAATCGTAATCATCCGGATCCAGACCAGCATCTTCCAGTGCTTCCCGTCTTTCAGCCGGATCCATCATTTCCAGTTCATCGTAATCAAGTCCAGCATCACCAAATACATCTGCTTCATCATCGTCGAAATCAGAACTGCTGCGATCTTCCTTTAACATATCGTCCATGAACTGAAACTGTGCAGCTCGCTCCCAGCTATCCAACTTACCATCTCTGTTAAAATCAAACATCTTATCAAATCCAAACATCTGAAATCCTCCCATCAATCTTGTTATCATCTTATAACACTTATCTTTTTATATGGTCGCTCAGGTAGCGACTTAGTCTTCCATGAACTCGAAGTATTCTTTATCGCTGGCAAATAAAATGTACTTGCCATCTACGTATCCCATGTACCCGTTGCTTGTGTTGTAACCTTTCATCTGCCAGTCCTCCTTGATTCCTTTTCTGATGTTACCAGTTTACAACAAATGGCTGTGCAAAAATCCCGACAGCCAAGTGTCCTTACAGCGGTTTTTCTGCCCCAATCCGTCCGACCAGGACGTTTTTTGAGAGGTATTTCAAAAATGTGCCTAAACTTTTCCGGACATTTTTGTATTTAGTAGTTGAGGGATA
>JAUNAE010000423.1:1608-3278 GCA_030527765.1 Eubacteriales bacterium | reverse complement strand
ATTATGAATACTACGGCTGAGAATATCAAGTCCTTCATTGATGGAGAACCTGTGAATGTAATCAATAAATAATTGAGTAATGAAATGAAAATGGGGTATGCACTCGTAAAGGTGTGCATACCCCATTTTGCTGCCAAAGTATAGATTATTTTTGAAAGGCGCAAAGCAAATGTTCTCCTGGCATATCGTAGTAGAGCATCAGCCGCTCATCGGTTACGTGATAGACCTGAATGATCTCACCAAGCTCTGCATAGGAAGGCGCAAGTGAGCTAAGAACATTCTCGTAGTTCTTTAGCATATCCGGTCTGAAGGACTGTGTCTCATTGCTGTCGGATAGTGCTGCATAGAGAATACCAGCTTCCACCAGATCCTGAAAGATGTGACTGCCGTAGGAGAGTTCAGGCATGTATCCGGCTCCGCTTTCAGATATTTCACACACTACGTTGAATTCGCTGATCTCAGCGAAGGTGGAAGGTACACCAAGTTCCGGAGACGAGGTGCAGATACGCCCTGGAGCAAAGAGCATCAGGTTTTTATTTTGACCACGAAGAGCCCAGTTGACAGCGCCAAGGGCTCGGGCAATCTGATATTTGTCGTTATAGGGCATCTGATAATATTTGAGCGTGTCAATCATAACGACATAATCGATCTGCAGCATTCGGGACATTCCCATGCAGGCATTTTGGCATTCCAAAAAGAACTGATCTCCGGGTATATCTGTTGGAACAGATATGACCTCATAATCTTTCGCGATCTGCAGAGGACGGCACTGAAGCATATTGATTACATATTCCCCTGACTTGGCGATATTGATGGTAAACTCGATGTCGACGGGATAAGCATATTCCTTCTGCAGTGTGGCAAGAATGGAACGCATATCCTCCATCAGAGCTTCATTCTTGACGATCCCATTGCAGGAGATGTAATAGATGTCGCGCGAATCCCCCATATTCCTGAAATAACTCTCTGCCTCATAGTCATGTGACAGAGTTGTACTTTTCAGGTAGAAGGGGAGCTGTTTCTCCAGAGCCTGCAGATCGAGACTTTCAAAACCTCCCCGGAGCGTATCAACGACATCGATCTTTCGCTGGGAGAATTGGTGGCGCTCTGCATCACTGCTTGTTACGGTAAGAGAGGGGTTATCCATTGAGACGAGGCGTGGATAGGAGCCCTGCATACGATCTACCGCAGCGGTTCCGAGACCCATGACCAGCCGCAGCATACCGGAGGTTTCCTGTTTATCCGTACCGAAGCGATAGGGGCTTAAGGAATAGCCGACACCTGCTGCGACTGGCATAAAGTATTGACCATAGCGAGAACCGGACACCCGCATGATGAGTAGAGCCATTTGTTCATCACGATGCTCAAGTCCTCGACGCTTGCGATAGTCCAGCGCAGCCAGACTCATAGTGCTGGCATAGACAGTACGGATCGCATTCTCGAACTCTTCGAGGCGTTCTTCCAGCGTGCCGCTGTTAGAACAAAAAACAGAATCGTATTTACCGGCAAAAGCATTTCCGAAGCCATCCTCTAAAATACTGCTGGAACGAACTATAAAAGGATCCTGCCCATAGTAGTCCAAAAGGCGGGCAAATTCCTCCTTCATAGAGCTGCTGAACTTACCCTGAAGCAAAAGCTTTGACATGTCCGAAGCGAGAGAGAAGTATTCT
>JAUNAE010000423.1:0-1598 GCA_030527765.1 Eubacteriales bacterium | reverse complement strand
TTCCTTCATTGAGCTTGAAAAAGAGCATTTTAATAAAAGCTCAGACATGGCGGAAGATAGAGAAAAGTATTCTTTTTCCTGACGCTGACGGACACGCATATCCCAGAAACCATTATTTACAATATAGGAATAGAACACATCTGAACCGATATAAAACGAATCATGAGGTTCAAGGTGGGAAAAGGTTTGCGGTGCATGGTTTTCTATGAGCTTTCGTGCAAGCAGCATTCCGCAGGCTTTGCCTCCGACCATGCCGGTACCGATCATATGATTGCGTACTTCAAAGTAATCCTCCGGAGTAAAATTGTCATAGACAAGCTCGCGAAGGCGATCATCCCGTGTGATCATTATGTTGCACATTCTGCGGCACTCTTGGGAGATGTCCTCTCCCTGCTCGTAGCGGACGCGGGCATCACGGAAAAAGCGATCCCAGCTATCTTCATTTTGTTCATGATCCTGATGGGAATCGCGATGCATCAGTTGGTAAAAGTGACTGATATCAACGCCTTCGGTGGCAGTATAAAAACGTTTAGTCGATCTCTCATAGATATGAGGCAAAAACATGGTATCCGAATAGCGGTTCGACACCTTCATTGGTCTGATGTAGATTTTGGAAGTATTAGAATAGACATCCAGAAAAAGCTGTGTGGTATCGCGTATTCGTGCAATGGCAGCAAAGGAATGTCTTCCTCGCAGAATGGGAAAGTAGGCAACAGATTTTAAAGCGGTGATAAGGGGACTGGTCAATGTGAAAAAGTCCCCCATAATAAGGTCAGTTGCCCAGGCAGTCTGCAGCTCTGAAAGGCAGTCAAATACAAAAACAGACTTTTCTGGAGCAGAAGCAATGAGCTGATGAATCTGTACGGTGAAATTTTCAAAACGATGATCCAGGGGCACATGATAAACAGTGATGGAATCTTCGTCATGAAAGATCTGATTTTCCTCTGAAAAATGAATATATACGATATTTCTTCCGTCTGCGTGCTGTTCTTTTGCTAAGAGACGTGCGAATTCATGATAATCTTCAAGGTTAGAGACCTGCCATACGACATTGTCGCCGATGCGAATGTGCTCAAATGCTTTGTCCATGGCTGGAATACCAGAATGAATGCGTTCCAGTGCTGACATAGTTACCTCCATTGATAAGAATGTATGTTAAATAAAAGATAACATAGATATGAAAAACTGCCGTTTACCGACTAAGCGGGAAACGGCAGGCATACTACTCCTATAGTTTATTCGTCTCTTCCGTCAAGCAGAGCGCGAATCTTCTCAGTCGGAGACTGCAGCTTGCTGATAGAGACATCGTGATTCAAATGATCGATGATGCTGGCAGTAAACTTGGTCATATCCGCCTCCTGGTACCATTCGCGTTCCAGAAGCTCCGGGGTGCGATAGGTCAGATTGGTGGTGATGACTTTGCTGATATAGCCCTTTTCATAGTACTCATCGAATTTATCCAGCCCATCGGTGAACAGGCCAAAGGTGGTGAATACGATGACGCGTCTTGCGTTGCGCTCCTTGAGCTGCTTGGCTACGTCCAGCATACTCTCGCCAGAGGAGATCATATCGTCGATGATGATAACATCCTTGCCATC
>JAUNAE010000422.1 GCA_030527765.1 Eubacteriales bacterium | reverse complement strand
AGCAGGCAACCAATAAGAGTTTGTTCATTGCACAGATGATGGGTGTATCCTGGGGTGCTCTGGCAGGTGCATTCCTTGCACCGTTTCTGTATGGACTGTACTCTAAGAAGACAAGTAAAGCAGCGGTTATTGTATCTTTCATCTTTGGTATCGGACTCGAAATTATTCAGCTGTTTATTTCTCTTGGAGCACTTTCCGTCAGCGGATCGGGAATTCTCAGTTTCGTATTCAGAAACTCCCTGTTCTCCGGAGTATTTGCAATGGTAGGCGGATTGATTATTGTTCCTGTGATCAGTATTTTGACACCGAATACCCGTCCGGCAGACGTTGAGCACATGTTCCTCTGCTACAACGACAAAAAAACCGTAGAAATTACGGACAGTCTGGGCGAATAATCCTACGAAAAAGGAGCAAATTAATGAAAAAATTAATGTTAGGCAATGAAGCAATTGCCAGAGGTTTGTATGAAGCAGGAGTCAAGGTTATCTCCAGTTATCCGGGAACACCTTCTACAGAGATTACCGAGTTTTCTGCAAAATACGATGAGATTTACTGTGAGTGGGCACCAAATGAGAAAGTTGCGACGGAAGTAGCTTTTGGTGCTTCTCTCAGAGGCGTTCGTTCCGCATGTGCTATGAAGCATGTAGGACTGAATGTGGCTGCAGATCCGCTTTTTACCCTTTCCTACACAGGCGTAAATGGTGGTATGGTACTGTTTGTTGCAGATGATCCGGCTATGCATTCTTCTCAGAACGAGCAGGATTCCAGACATTATGCAATTGCCGCAAAGGTTCCGATGCTTGAGCCGGCTGACTCTGCAGAAGCAAAGGAGTTTGTGAAACAGGCATTTGAAATCAGTGAAGAATATGACACTCCGGTGATCATTCGTATGTGTACCCGCATCGCTCACAGCCAGAGCACGGTAGAACTGGAAGAGAGAAAAGAGATTCCGGTTCCGGAGTATGAGAAAAATCCGAGAAAGTTTATTATGGCACCGGCAAATGCCATTGCCCGTCATCCTTTTGTAGAGGAGAGAACAAAGAAACTGGCGGCACTTGGTGAGACAACGAATCTTAACAGAGTTGAGATGGGCGGTACAGAGAAAGGTATCATCTGTTCCGGTACCTGCTATCAGTATGTGAAAGAAGTCTTCGGAGACAGTGTCAGTGTTCTGAAGCTTGGCCTTGTGAATCCACTTCCTGTAGAGATCATCAAAGAGTTTGCATCCAAAGTGGATACACTGTATGTCATCGAGGAACTGGACGGTGTAATTGAGTCTCATCTGAATCAGATTGGAGTTCCATGTATTGGAAAGGCGATGTTCCCGCCGCTTGGGGAATTCTCACAGGCAACGATTCGGGAAGCTTTCGGTCTTGAAAAGCCTGAGAGCACAGCTGCAGACAGTCCGATTCCGGTTCGTCCTCCGGTAATGTGTCCGGGATGTCCGCACAGAGGTCTGTTCTATACTCTTTCCAAGAATAAGGTTACTGTTCTCGGAGATATCGGCTGCTATACTCTCGGAAGTGCAGCACCGCTGTTTGCTCTGGATTCTACCCTCTGCATGGGTGCATCTATTTCCGGAATTCACGGATTCAACAAGGCAGGCGGAGCGGATTCTGAGAAAAAGACGGCTTGTGTCATCGGTGATTCTACATTCATGCACAGTGGTATGACAGGACTTGTGAACGTTGCTTATAACGGATCCAATTCTACTGTAATTATTCTAGACAACTCCATTACAGGTATGACCGGACATCAGCAGAATCCGACAACCGGATATAACATTAAGGGAGATCCGGCATCTAAGGTGGATCTGGAAACTCTCTGTCATGCACTTGGCATTGAGAGAGTCCGTGTGGTTGATCCGTATAACCTGAAAGAGTGCGAGGAGGCCATTAAGGAAGAACTTGCCGTGGAGGCACCGAGCGTCATTATTTCCCGCCGTCCATGTGCACTTCTGAAATATGTCAAAGCCAAATCTCCGGTTGTTGTCAATGAGGAGAAATGCGTTGGCTGTAAGATGTGTATGAAGATAGGATGTCCTGCAATCAGCATGAAGAATGGCAAGTCCTATGTTGACCCGACCCTGTGTGTAGGCTGTGATGTATGTACCCAGCTTTGCAAACCAAATGCCATGGAGAAGGGAGATAGATAAGATGCAGACAAAGAATATTATGATTGTTGGTGTCGGCGGACAGGGAAGTCTCCTTGCAAGCAAGCTCCTTGGATCTCTGCTGACAGATAAAGGATATGATGTAAAAGTAAGTGAAGTACATGGAATGAGCCAGCGAGGCGGTTCCGTTGTTACTTATGTAAGATACGGTGAGAAAGTTTATTCTCCGGTGATCAGTGAGGGAGAGGCAGATTTCATTATCTCCTTCGAAAAACTCGAAGCAGCCCGTCATGCAGCATGTCTGAGAAAAGACGGCAAAATTATCGTGAATTCTCAGCAGATTGATCCTATGCCGGTTATCACAGGTGCTGCCAAATATCCGGTGGATGTACTGGAGGAACTGAAGGGCAAAGGAATCTTTGTAGATGCGATTGATGCTTTGGATATGGCGAAAAAGGCCGGAAATCCGAAGAGTGTAAATATTGTACTGATGGGCAGACTTGCAAAGTATTTTGACATTGAAAAAGAACAGTGGATTGAGGCAATTAAGAAAAATGTGAAGCCGCAGTTCATTGATATTAACTTAAAAGCATTTGACCTGGGATATGATTCATAATTAAAACGCGGATTTCACGAGAAGATTCGCGCATGAGAATAGGAGGACGAGATGGAGCAGCGTTATTTCCAAGAACAAATTGAGACAGCATCCAGAGAAGAAATACTTGCCATTCAGAATGAGAGAATTCAGAAGCAAGTGAAGCATGTGTATGAAAACGTGGAATATTACCGCAATCTCATGGATGCAAAAGGTGTGAAGCCGGAGGACATTAAGACCGTAGATGACATTCAGAAGCTTCCATTTTTGACAAAAGCGGACTTGAGAGATGCGTATCCATACGGACTTCTTGGAACACCGAAGAAGGATTGTGTTCGTATTCAGTCTACATCCGGTACAACCGGCAAACGTGTTGTAGCATTTTATACCCAGCATGATGTGGATCTTTGGGAAGAATGCTGTGCCAGAGCAATTGTTGCGGCAGGCGGATCCAAAGAAGATGTGGTGCAGGTTGCATACGGCTATGGACTTTTTACCGGCGGTGCAGGACTGAACGGCGGATCCCACAAAGTAGGAAGCATGACGCTTCCCATGTCCTCCGGAAATACGGA
>JAUNAE010000040.1 GCA_030527765.1 Eubacteriales bacterium | reverse complement strand
CCGCATAAATACTGCCGGTCTCATTGGCACGCTTTGCATACTGATTCAGGTTATTGCTGCATCTGCGAATCAGAGAGGAAATTTCAAGCACTGACTTTGTATCCATGTTAAAGCAATACCCGTCCATCGCCATCTTACGAAGAAAGGCACCCATATTCTGGATGCCAATCTCATCTTTCTTCTGTTTAATTCTCGCTAACTCCTGTGGACTGACCCGAAAGTGCAACATTTCCGACTTTTCTCTCAAATGACCACCTCCTCGTCAGAGCGCTTTATAGGAGGAATCTTTTCAGATCGATTCTTCAAATCTGCCAGTACAGACGGCTTTTCCTCCCCCTCGGATAACTCAGGACTCACATCTCTCTCATCCATGTTTAAGAGTGCATCCAGTTCCGACAAACGTGCAGCCTTTTCCGCAAGCTCTGCTTCCTGCGGGAATGGTTTGCCTACCTCTACTTTCGCTGCTTCCTGCTGCTGATACAGATTGTCGAGCCGCTGTTCTGCCTTTTCCAATCTCTGTGGAATACCGGCAAGAGCATTGTCAAGTCTGGTCAGATTTCCGGCAGCACTGGTTCCGATGGATACCCGGTGTGTCATCTCACCCTTTAAGGCGATCTGAAATTCCTTACTGAAACTGTCAAAAGATAGCTCCATCAGGAAGCCACGATAACTGCCTATCGGCACGGAATCCATGTTCTGGAATCCCTTGCAGGCAGAGAGAATTGCCTCACCGGCATCTGCCTTTTCCGTATACTGCACACCTTTTACTTCCATTCCAACAAATCCTTCTTCGGGAAGCGGATGTGCTTCTACAGTCTTCCTGTCTTCCTGAAATCCCTTAATATAGCCATGCTGTTTCTCGATCTCTGCAGGGAAATATTTAAGTAGCTGATCTTCAAGTCGATACTGCTGACTCTGATGATCTGCCTTCAGGACTTTCAGTCTTGCAACCTCCACATCCAGATCCATCTTTTCACGGATATTCGGATCACCTGCACAGAGAGCTTTGATTTCTGCATAGGACAGCGCCTGCTCATCCACATCATCACAGGAACGGACCGGTGATTTGCTGGTCATAATCTGCGAGATGAACTTCTGCTTATTCTCCAAGGTCTGATACAGGTACGCATCAAAGGTGCCATTCGTGACATACTGATAAATCTGCACTTCCTTATTACGGTTTCCCTGGCGGATAATTCGACCGTTTCTCTGTGTCATATCCGATGGTCTCCATCCTACATCCAGGTGATGCACTGCGATGAGTCGATCCTGTACATTCGTACCGGCTCCCATCTTCTGTGTGGAACCAAGAAGCACTCGTACCTGTCCGCTTCTAACCTTCGAGAACAAGTCCTTCTTTTTTGCTTCCGTATCTGCATCATGGATAAAGGCAATCTCACTTTCCGGTACACCGGCATTCATAAGTTTGCCCTTGATATCCTCATATACATTGAAGGTTCCGTCATTCTTCGGTGTGGACATATCGCAGAATAACAGCTGGGTAAGCTTTTCCTCCTTTCCCTCTTCCCAGATTCGTAAAACATTATTCACACAAGCATTCACTTTACTGTCCGGATCATCCGGTAGCAAAGGATTCATGAGTCTCTGGTCCAGTCCCAGCTTTCTACCATCGGAAGTAATTTTTAGCATGTTATCGACCGATGGATCCACTGCTCCACTGTGTACTTTTGCCGCTCTTTCTGACAGCTCTGCCACCATGGCCTGCTGATGTTCTGAAGGTTCCACCATCTTGGTTTCATTCTTCACATCCGGCACCGGCAGGTGTAACTGATCGGAGGTTTTAATATCAGCAACTTCCTTGAACATGTTCATCAGTTCCGGCAAATTAAAGAACTTGGCAAATCTCGTTCGGGCTCGGTATCCAGTCCCTTCTGGCGCAAGTTCGATAGCAGTTGTTGTTTCACCAAACGTAGAAGCCCAGGCATCAAAATGAGCGAGCCCCTTTTCCTGAAGTGTACCATATTGCAAATAACGCATCATGGTATAAAGCTCCGTCATAGAATTGCTAACAGGGGTTCCAGTGGCAAATACCACGCCTCTTCCGCCGGTCAGCTCATCCATATACTGGCACTTCATAAACATATCAGAGGACTTCTGAGCTTCCGAAGTGGAAAGCCCGGCCACATTTCTCATCTTGGTGTAGAGAAACAGGTTTTTATACGCATGTGCCTCGTCTACAAAGAGTCGATCCACTCCCAACTGTTCAAAAGTAATGACATCATCCTTACGCTCCGTTGCTTTTAATTTCTCCAGTCTGGACTGTAAAGATTTACGGGTTTTCTCCATCTGCTTAATTGAGAAGTTTTCACCACGCTGGTATTTCATTTCCGTAATCGCATTCTCGATCTCCTCGATCTGTGCATTCAGGATTCTTTCCTGCCGCTCTGCGGATACCGGTATACGCTCAAACTGGCTGTGACCGATAATGACCGCATCCCAGTCACCGGTAGCAATTCTGGCACAGAACTTTTTACGGTTGGCGGTCTCAAAATCTTTTTTACTGGCTACCAGAAGCTTGGCACTTGGATATAACGTCAGGAATTCATTGGCCCACTGCAAGGTCAGGTGATTCGGTACCACAAAGAGGGACTTCTGACATAAACCCAGACGCTTTGCTTCCATAGCAGAAGCGGCCATCTCGAAGGTCTTTCCCGCTCCTACCTCATGGGCGAGCAGTGTATTTCCGCCGTAGAGCACATGAGCAATCGCATTCTGCTGATGTTCCCTGAGCTTAATTTCCGGATTCATACCGCCAAAACGAATATGGCTTCCGTCGTACTCACGAGGTCTGGTGCTGTTAAACAACTCGTTATACTGCTTTGTGAGTGTCTCTCTTCGATGGGGATCCTTCCATACCCAGTCCCGGAAGGCATCTTTGATCGCCTGCTGTTTTTGCTGGGCAAGGGTAGTCTCTTTCTTATTGAGCACTCGTTTCTGCTTTCCATCCGCATCTTCGATGGTGTCATAGATACGAATATCACGAAGATTCAGGGTATCCTCCAGAATCTTGTAGGCATTGGCTCTGGACGTACCGTAAGTCATATACGCATGCACATCATTTCGGCTCGGATTTGTTTTTCCGGTAATCTGCCACTCGGCAGTCATCGGTGCAAACTTCACCTCGATACTTCTGCGCAAATAATAAGGAGGCTCAAAAGTCTCCTCCATAAACTGCTGAATATAGGATTTATCAATCCAGGTTGCTCCAAGACGCACATCAATCTCAGAGGCATCCAGATTCTTCGGCTGTGCCTTTTCCAACGCCTCCACATTGATAGAAAGCTCCGGATGGGTGGCGGCTGTCATTCTGGCAACTTTCAGTTTCTCCCGTACATTGCCGGAGAGATACTCATCCGCTGTCTGCCAGCCTTCTTCCAATGGACCGTTTTTTGTCGTCGGATCCTTGAAGATCACACCGCGAAGCTCGCTGATAATCTCATCATACTGTTCCGGGGTTCCCAGAAGTTCTGCCATATAAGCAAGATCTACCTTTCCGCGTTCCCCAATAGAAATCGCAAGAGCCTCCGCCGGTGTATCCACACTGGTAACGGTTCTGTCCGGTCGGATCGTCCGCTTGGTGAACATATCCGCCTTGGACTGCAGCTTCCCGTTCTCGTCGATATTTTCCAGAGAACAAAGCAGATAATAGGATGAATCTTCTGAAAAAGCCTGCGCATTTGCCCTGGCATTGATGAGTCCGTATTTTGCTGTGAATCCGTCATACGCTACATTTAACTCTCTCTGCTTCTCTGCAATCGATGCATCCGGATAATCCTGTAACTGATACTCCATCAGTTCCTGCACGATGGTGCGAAGCTCCACCAAGCCCTTAATCCTGCCTGTAGCCGTCTCAGACAATTCCGCTTTTCTCATAATCGAGTTTTCACGGAAATACACGTCATCATCAACCACCGTATAGGAGAAGTTCTTTACGTTCGGGTCTGCCGGAATGGTTTCCCCAGTTTTTGTGAGATCCTCAGATTCTGTCAGTTCTAGTGCCTGATAGCTGCCACCAATGTTTCGGATTGCTTCCTGAAGCTGTTCGTTAAGGTCAGCACCCTCAATAGGAATGACAGTGCACTCTTCTTTTCCGTACTGAGTACTCTCTGTAGTTAATTCTCCCAGAACCATCTCTGGATGATCTACAAAGTAGCTGTTTAAGGTGATTCCATCCCGTGTTTGCCCCAGGTGAACCCATTCCGGATCGATATCGATGGGATGATCCCTCTTCTGTAAAAAGATGATATCCGACACCACATCTGTGCTGGCATTGGCACGGAAGGCATTATTCGGAAGACGAATTGCGCCAAGGAAATCTGCTCGCTGCGCCATATACCGTCTGGCATCGGAGTTTTTAGAATCCATGGTGTAACGACTGGTTACAAAAGCAACCACACCACCCGGCCTTACCTGATCCAGTGTCTTTGCAAAGAAGTAGTTGTGAATTGAGAAACCTAGCTTGTCATATGGTTTATCCCCCACCCGATAATTTCCGAAGGGCACGTTGCCAACGGCCAGATCATAGAAATCTCGCCTGTCTGTGGTCTCAAAACCTGCGACTGTGACATCCGCACTCGGATACAGCTTTTGTGCAATACGTCCGGTAATCGAATCCAGCTCCACACCATAAAGTCTGCTGTTTTCTTGTATCTCCTGCGGCATCATACCGAAGAAGTTTCCGACGCCCATAGATGGCTCCAGAATATTTCCATGCTCAAATCCCATTCTTTCTACCGCATCGTACATAGCACGAATGACTGTAGGGCTGGTGTAATGTGCATTCAGAGTTGATGCTCTTGCGGCAGCATACTCCTCATCAGTCAGTGCTGCCTTCAATTCCTGATATTCAGAAGTCCATGCGGACTTTCTTTCATCAAAAGCATCTGCAAGTCCACCCCATCCGACATAGTTCGACAAAATCTGCTGTTCCTCCGGTGTGGCATTGCGGTTTTCGGCTTCTAATGTCTGCAAGGTGTAAATCGCCTCCATGTTGGCACGGAACTTCTCCTTCGGACTGCCTTCGCCGAGATGATCATCGATAATGCGGAAGTTCTGAGCAGGGACCACCTCCACTGAGTCAGACGGAATATCATCTTCTAACTTCAGCCCAACTTGGGCGGAAGTTGCAATGTCCTCAGTGATCGTCGAATCTTTTTCAGGGACAGACATTCCTGTCTCTTCCTGAATTTCATTTCTTCCGAGCAGTCTCTCCAGATTTTCTTTGCTCTCTGCACGGAAAATTGGGAATACAGACTCCGGATCACGAAGATGCACATCAAACATACCAACCGATTCAATGATATATCCTTTTCCATCCAGAGTGATGGTGTCGCCTACACGGAACCCATCCGTTTCCGGTTCCATCGTCATATCGGTAACGTTATTCTCTGCCATTTCCGAAGGAGAAGATACTTCTACAGCATCTCGATTCTCTGACTCTTCCTCCACTGGCATTTGCACAGCCTTTTCACTGGATTCTGCCTGAGACGTTACTTGTTCCGGCGGGAATTTATGCGCAGGGCTTGGCATTGGAACATTTCCTGCAAATTCAGCTTCGATTTCCTGATATCTTGCAAGATCTCCTTCATTCAGATACTCCCCACGATCAATGATGGCTCCCAGCTTCTTATCAACTTCACTCCATCTAAGGCGAACTTCCATATCATGGCCATAGCTACGAATGAACAGCCCTTTTGCATCGTAATCAACAAAACCATGACTACCATCATCGAAGGTATAGCTGCTTCCACCGGTTCCATATTCATTCTTCAGGAAGTCTGCTCTGGCTTTCGCATCTCCCTGCTGCTGATACATCGCATAGATACGAATCTTACCACCTGCAAAGCCGGAACCTCTGCGAAGAACCTTATCAATCTCATCGTCAGAAATAGAAAAAGCGGAGGGCTTATCACTCTCCGCTGTCTGTACCGGTGTTTCCACCTGATGATCGATTTTATTGATCTGTTCCTGTTCCGTAGGGAACATGGAAAAGAGGTTTAATTGGTTATAAGTTCCGCTACCACGATCTCCTCCGCCTGCGCCTTCAACATATTCATGTGCTGAACCCAGGACATCTGCTGTGTCTTCTTGTCCGGTGCCGGATTCTGTTTGAGAAGCTCTGTCATCAGCTGTTCGATTCTCGTTGTTGCTGTCTCCTGAATCTCCCAGAGATGCGGAAACAGCTTCTCGGTCAGAATCAGATGATTGTACAGAAGTGTGTTGTTCTCCTGAAGATACGCTCTCCTCATTCTGCCGTATTTGCCCAGAGGCTTCACCTCTGTCATTTCCAGCTGAATATCCGGAATCAGATAATCCCCGTTCTGTGTGTACGTCATTTCTCTCATTGTCTCTGCCATAATCTTCATTCCTCTCTGCCTGTCTGGCTCTCTCATAGTTTCGTATTGTTCGCTCAATTTCTCTGAAGATCTGTCCTGACATCTCGCTGACCGCAGTACCCAGCACATTTGCCGTAGCCTGCGTATTAAAGTCGAAGATATCAAGAAAATTTTCATGATCGAAGTAGTCATCCGCATGACCGACAGCTCTGGTATCCACGCAATATGCGATACTGGTTGCAGCTGCTCTTTTGAAGGATACCTCGATGTTGTATTCATCATATTCTTCCAGATAGGAATCCTCAACGATGTCGAGAATCTGTCTGCTGTGATCCTGCCAGTACTGAGCGGCAAGCATTTCTGCCGCATCATAAATCTGTGAATCCAGCGAAGTATTTGCAGATACGTCAAATGCCTCTGCAAGCGCCTGCTTAATCGCCTCCTCGTGTTCTGGCTGTACACTCCATAGCTGTACCGGTCTGGAATTTCTTCTTTCTCCTGTATCCGATATGTCAAATACATAGCGAAGTCTCGGTCTTTCCCCGCTGTTATCCACCAGTGCAATTCCCTTGGAACCTCTTTTTACATAACGGTTCATTCGATCATTCCAAAGGTCATATTCTGCACAGGCAGTCGCATCCGGTCTCTGTGTGAAGATCATCAGCTGTTCCGGATACGGATATTTATAAAGCCGTGCAGCTGTGGTCAAAAATGATGTCCACTGCTCACGGCTCCTTGTCACCTGTCTGGCAGCTTCTTCTGCCATACGGGCATAATATTCAGTTTTATTAGGCATATCTGTCCTCCTGTTAAATGTCCGGATATAAATCCAGTTCTGCAAATGACGCATCCGTCATCTGCTCTAATTTACTAAGCAGGGACTTTGTCCACTTTCGAAGATTACGGTCACGATTTGTTAAGTGCGACTGCATTTCCTCCAAAGCTACAATCATCCCCTGCCGATCTGTTCCGGGGTTATAAATCATCATGAGTGTCCATTCATCGTCTGTAAAATGCATCATTCAATCCCCCTCTCATCCGATTTCTTCGGGCATCTGACACAAGGTGGATCCTCCCTCTTCTCCTGCAGTTGCTCCAGTACCGAAGTTTTCTCCGGTTCCTCTTCTTTCCTGCCATTGTTAATCACACCGTCGATCATGCCGTAATCATCTTCCATGGACATTTCTGCATATTTCAGATAATTTTCAGGCTTCAGAAAGTTGGGAAGCTCCCTAAAACCAATGGAATCCACATAATGGCAACTTATCACACCGTTCTGTTTCAGAGCCACGATGTCACTGACAGATAAGCTATGCCCGGTAAAATCGGGAGGTCGATCCATGTTAAACTTCACATAGATTTCTTCCAGCATGGTATTCACGTCCTTATAAGAAAGAAGCGATGCTGTACAAACCACTTCATAGTGATCAATCTCTGGCTCTCTACCCTGCTGTTTCAGGTAATCCATGGACATAAACCTATCAAAGACAGCCTCATCCGTGTCTCGCAACTGTAGAATGGCATAGCTGTCAGTCGTACTCTCCAGGAATGCTGTAATATCCTTCTCCGGTTCTGCAACGCCATGAACATCATCCCATTTTCTGATTTTATTCATTCTCGAATTCCCCCATTTCAATTTCAACCGTCATCAGAATATCTGCTGCATTGATGAACAGATCACTTTCTTTCTCAATTAGCTTCATAATCTTTCGATGCTCCACATAATAACCACCTGCCTCAAAAGACACACAGTTCACCTCGTATAATTCACCGGTTACAGTAAGATACAGCTCGATATCATCCCTGATTTCCATATCTCCGGTAAATGTATTTGAGTCATACTCGCTATAAATACAAACGGCATCCTCATAGATAATTTCATCAATCTCAGGAATTTCCTCGCTATCTGGATAATGTCCGGATGTTCCATAAACAAGTTCTCTCTCCATCGCCATTTTCTCGGAAAGATAATCCACCACCGAGACAATCTCATCCTCGGTTACAACATCGTCTTCATCTCGCTCCCACCAGTCTGCCCAGTCAAAAAGCTTTCTTACTGCCTGTTCCACATTTCGCTTCATTTCTTTCATGCCTGTTTCCTCTCTTCCCACACGAATTCCATTGCAATTTTTTCTTGTCACCTGCACCAATCTCATGATTTCTCCTGTTCTGCAAACGGTGATCCGTTTGTCTTTGCATCCATAATCTGCTGTTTCCTTCGATTCTCACTGTAAGGCGGACGAATTCCGAAACACCGCTTCGGAAATTCATAGGTCACTGCCCTTCCAGGTCCTTTTCTCTTCATCACAAATTGATCCGGATATTTCTGCTCCAACTCCTTCAGTTTGCGGATCATGCGCTGATCAAAGGTATAAATAGTCGCTGTTGGAAGTTCTTCATCGTAATTCACGATGGTTTCCATCTCTGCCTTTGTAAGATGATAGCTACTCATCGCTCCACCTCCTGCTTGGGTTTGTAGGAAGAAGGCTCCGAGCTGACATTTTTCAGTCCATTCAAGGATTCGAGTACCGATACCTTTCTATCTGCCAATCGTGCCGTCTCTTTTTCCTCCACCTGTTCCATCAAAACCTCGTAATCCACAGAAACCATAGTCCTCTTATCCCAGCTAAACTCCGACAGTATCTCGTCCCGAAATGCATTGATACTCATTTCCGGGTCGTCAATCTGGCCTCCATCGATCTCATTTAATTCAGAGTCATAGAGTGTGTAGTCGTAGTAACCCTCACCGATCTGGACTGCAAGAAAGCCTTTCCTGCCTATATCCCATGCCGCCTGCGGTTCCTGAATTTCGGCCTCCGGTTCACATCTGCCGCCGCTTCGTTCCAGCATCTCTGCAAACTGACAGATGTGAAATCCATCATGTCCAAGGCGCATATGATAATCATCAATATACTCACACTTTGCGGAAAAACTCCGATCCGGATAAGTGACCGTAACCACACCGCCTTCCGGCATTTTGAATTTATCCTCGTACTGACTGGTGATGAAACGAATACTTTTCTCCGTCACCTTAAAATCAGCTTCTTTCTCCATCTGATATAAGAGCTTTCTCCCTTCCGGAAACTGCTCTAGCATTTGTTGCGACACTGTCGCAACTTTTTCTCCCGGAATTCCAATCTCATGAAATACAGCTGCTCTCACTCCAGGCAAAATACCTGCAACAGGAGAATTCTCTATGACTCCATACTCCACCAAACCTGCAGCTATCTGCTTTTTCTCATTTTGGTCAAAACAGTGATATTCAAAACCGTCTCCCGTCTCCTTCAGATGAAGCAGGTAGCTGTCATCTACCAGATAGGTGGCTGTCATTTTTGTAAAGCTCATTTCTTCCCTCCATTCTCAAAATCCATTTGAAACTCCGCTCTGCCATCCTGTCCGGGAACCACCTTTACTACCGCGTTATACATTTTCCCGGTACGAGCAGATTTACAGCCTTGCAACGACACCTTTCCTTCTCTTACAAGCCGTTCCGCAATCTCAGCAGTCATCTTTTTGCCGATTTTCTTGAAATAATGGTTTTCACGCCATAAAGCAAAGTTGCATTTGCTCCCGCTGCAGAACCACCCTCTGTGATTTTCTACGACCTCACTGCCACAGAACGGGCAGTTGCCAATGCTTGTTCCCTTGGGCTTCAGAAGGACATCCGCACCCTTCACTACCTCATAATGCTTCACAAGACCAACAATCATATTCGTGATTTCTCGCATAAAATCAGAACCATCAAACTGATTTTTTTCAATCTGTAAAAGCTTATCCTCCCATTCAGCCGTCATGGACGGGGACTGAATTTGTTCTGGAACAACGGTAATTAGCGCATTTCCCTTATCTGTAGAAACAAGATATTTCGTCTTCTTATCTCCTACACGCTGAATAAAGCCTTTCTGCACAAGTTTTTCGATCACGCCTGCGCGAGTGGCCGGTGTGCCAATCCCTTTTCGTTCCACTTCATCCGGAAACTCATCAGAGCTTGCGGTCTCCATGGCCTGTAGCAGTAGATCTTCTGTGTATTTCTTGGGCGGGCTTGTCTGTCCTTCCTTCACTATTGCATCCATAATCGGAAGCTCTGTGCCCTCTTTCAGAATCGGAAGCACTCCTCCATCGTCCTCGGATTCTTTCTGTTCTGACTTTCCGGAATACTTCTTCCATCCGAAATCCAGGATCATTTTTCCTTTGGTCTTGAACTTCTGACCCGCACATTCCATTTCAATCGTCGTTTCCATATACCGACACGGTTCACTGACAGCACAAAGCAGTCTTGCGACAATCAACTGCAACACTGCCTTTTCTCCACTTGGCAGTGAAGCTGTATCAAAGGTTGTAGCGGTTATGGTCGGGATAATTGCATGATGATCTGAAACCTTTGTGGAATTGATAACCTGCTCTGCATGGATTATGATCGGATCCTCTGTATTTAGGTCGAAAGAAGCCTGAACTTTCTGTACAAGATTGGGGATGCCAGACTCCATATCGTCAGTAAGAAATCTACTGTCTGTTCTCGGATACGTTACAAGCTTTTTTTCATAAAGAGCTTGCGTATAATCCAGTGTCTGTTGTGCGGTAAATCCAAGCTTCCGATTCGCATCTCTCTGAAGTGAAGTCAAATCATAAAGCTGTGGTGCCTTTTCCTGCTTTTCCTTCTGCTCCACACCTGTGATCTTTGCACTGCCGACATTACGACAGGTATCTGCCACCTTCTCTGCCTCCTGCTTTTCTTTCATCCGTTCACCACCTGTCTGAAATCCGTCCAGTTGAAGCTTCACCGTATAAAATGGCTCTGGCTTGAATCCACGGATTGCCGCATCTCGCATTACCACCATGGCAAGTGTCGGTGTCATCACTCTTCCTACATTCAAGGTTTGCCCGTACAGGCATGAAAAAAGCCGGGTGGCATTGATTCCGACCATCCAGTCGGCACGCTCCCGGCATAAAGCTGCTTCATACAAAGCATCATATTCAGTTCCACTTTTCAGATGAGCAAATCCTTCTCGAATAGCCTCATCTTCCATAGATGAAATCCAGAGTCTTTCAAATGGCTTCCTGCTTTCTACCTGATGATAAACAAGACGAAAGATCAGCTCTCCCTCACGTCCGGCATCTGTCGCGCAAATGAGAGAGTCCACATCTGGTCGTTGTATCAACTGTTTCAAGATCAAAAACTGCTTTTTTGTAGAGGCAGATACACGATATTTCCACTGCTCCGGCAGAATTGGAAGATCATCGTATCTCCATTTGGCATATTTCTCATCATAGACTTCCGGCTGTGACAGCTCTACCAGATGACCAACACACCAGCTGACAATATAGCCGTTTCCTTCCAAATATCCATCCTGTCTCTTTGTTGCACCAATCACTTTGGCAATAGATACTCCAACCGACGGCTTTTCTGTTACTACTAATTTCATGTTGTTGTAGCTCCTTTCCTCACATAAAACCTTAATTTTTGTCATATCATATTTCTGATTACATGCGTTTAACCATCTAAAACATGATATGTAAGCGGCAGCCCGTAGACTGCCTTATGGTGACTACTCCATATTTTCCATTGCATCAGCAATTCTTTCTAAAGATGATTCAAGATCTGGGAACCAGCTTTCTCTCATAAGAATACCAAGCTGATCCCCCATATATTCCGGCGCATCCGAGATCGCCGCTGCAAGGATATGCTTCGCCTGAATATCTTTGATTTTCAGAAGTGCTGACAGATCAAATTCCTTTCCCAGAACTTTCTTGTATCGGTTCAGATTTTCTTTCAGCGTTTCGGGATAAAGCTCACAATCAATTCTCTCATGCAGCTCATAGCCCCAGTTTCTCCATTCACTCATCCCTTATTCCTCCATGTCTTCCTCATCATCCAGGTACTCATCTTCTTCGATATCCTCATCCTCGTCTTCCTCCGGAAGATTGTAGGCTTCCTCCTCATCGTCTCGGTAGTCAGCATCAGGATCTGGCACATCGGAAATTACTTTCTTCTTTCCATTCATCTTGACGTACAGGAATCCACCGACTCCCCCCACACCTGCAAGGAACAGCACAAGCAGAGCTACGACCGGAGATTTCTTCTTGGTTTGTTTCTCTTCCACGACCTCCGGCTCCTCTGTTTCCTCTGCCTTTTCCTCGATAACCGGCTCTGTAACTGTTGTTTCCTGCTTGATCTGTGTAGCGGCGTCCTCATCCATCAGTGCAAGAAGATCCGCCTCATCCACAAGATTCAGGAAGTGCACATTTTCCTCGCCTTTATCATTGCGGTCGATAATCATATAGAAAGTGTTTCCGGACTTTGTTACAAAGGTGATAAACTGCTGCCCCTCACCGGTCGAAGAACCAATATCATCTACCAATGTCATATTTCCGTCCGGCGTCAGTGAAAGCTTTTTACCGCCATTTTCACTGGTGCTGAGCATCATCATATAAAGAAGCTTTTCCAGCATCTCCTCATCCACATCTTTGGATTTTGTAGATTCCAGAACAGTCAGATAGTCACTGTGTACATATCCGGTCTGCTCCGGAACGACCACTTTATACCAATCTCCGTCTTCACCTACCACTTCCACCTGTGCTCCCGGAAGCAGATGACCGATAATGTCATAGCTCATACCGGCACCATTACGAAGATGAAGATAGGAGCTGACATCCGTTACAGTTCCTGTCTTCACGGATTCTGTATCTCCCGCCGTCCATTCCCAATCTCCAAAAGAAAAAGTGACCTTCCCGTCCTTATCGGTGGTCACCTGAATCTGTTCCTGAACTTCTGCTTCTGTCATTTTCTCTGTTTCAGATTCCTTCTTCGAATCCTCGACATCTGCTGTATCATTCACGTCTTTACTGCTCTCCGCTGCAACGGTCGTCTCCGCTTGTGTCTCTGTTTCTCCGGATGCCGCAAATGCTGTGACAGAAGTTCCTCCAAACATCATGACAGCTGCCAGTATCATTGCCATCCATTTCTTCATTACCATTACTCGTTTACCTCCTCTTCGTTCTGATTTAAAAAGCTGATTTTATCCGGATTCGGCGCACCGCCATACTGGGCAATGCGGATAATCTCAGCCAACTGTTCTGGATTTAAGTTGCCGGCATGTACCACCTCGCAGATTTCTACATTCTCCTGTTCGCGGTATTTTCTGTCCCAGTCCTTCATCTTTTCTTCCCATTCATCACGCTTCTTACGTGCCTTTTCTCGCTCTGCAGCGATTTTCTCTAACTTAATGCTCATAATATTGTCCTTTCCTATCGTATTCTGCCCATGCAGTAATAGTGTTGCTGCCAGTACGAAGTCTCGATGGAAGCGTAGGAAATGGGATTTCCGCAATGAATCATCATACCTCCGCCTACATAAATGCCCACATGACTGGCTCCGCTTGTGTCATACGTTCCCTGGAAGAAGATCAGATCTCCGGGTTTCGCGGAACTTTTCGTGATAATGTCGCATACCCCCATCAGGCCGTTCGCAGTCAATCTTCCTACACTCCATCCGTTCCCGCAATTATTGATGACCCAGCTCACAAAACCGGAACAATCAAAGCTGGTGGACGGTGATGCGCCGCCCCAGACGTAGGGGTACCCCAAATATTTCTCTGCCTCGGTGATCATCTTTCGAAAACGCTCATCTGTTAATGCTTCTCCCGGAATGTCATAATCCGTATATTCTCCACCAGGAACCGCAAATGATACATCTCCAAACAGATCATCTCTGTTCCCTCTGGTTTCCATCAGAACATCGTATCGTTCCATCTGATTGTCTGATAATCCGGAACTTCGAGCTACCATACTGATGCCTTTGTTTGTCAGCGTTACGTTGAGAATGTAATATTCATACTCAACTTCCACTTCATACTCTTCCTCTGTCTCCTCACCGGTTTCCGGATCGGTAGACGTCTCCGTGCGTGTTTCTGTTCTGGTTCGGATCTCCACTTCTTCCTCTAAGGTCAGTTCATACTGTGCATCAAAATACTCTGCAGTCTGCTCTGTACCTCGGCTCTGGTGTAATCCTCATATTCCACTGTAAGCAGTGCCGCCAATTCATAGGGATTGTGACCGATCTCCGCCAGGTTATAGCGATATTCGTCATAGCCGGGATGGCTGGATTCGATATTGTTGATCTGACTCCTTAGTGCATTCTCCAGTGCCGTATAATCTTCATCTGCACCAAGAATGTTCTCATCCTCTGCTGTGTAAGACGATCCCAGTACGATGTTTCCGGTTCCACTAAACATTGCGGAACAAGAGGACAGAAAGCCTGAGATCACAAGAATCAATAAAGCCGCAGCCTCGATCACAAGAATGATATGGGAATGCGACTTTACAAATTCAAAGGCTCGCTCTGTTATTTTTGCAGATTCCTTTGCTGCTTTCTTCGCTCCTTCTGCGGTTGCACCTGCTCCGGACTTTCCTGCTTTTGCTGCAGCATACTCCTTTTTGATTGCCTGTCTCTGTCTCCACTTGGAAAAGAGATTGGAACCGACACTCGGATCCGCTTCCATCTTTTCTTTCAGAATTGACTCCACAGCTTCCTTATCTGCCCGATGCTCCAGCTTCTGCAGCTTGTTATACTGCTTCAACTTATGAGAGTACTTGGCATACTGCGCTGTTTTTACAGATCCTTCTGCAATCTCCTCTGTGAAGTGCATTGTTTCCACACCGGCATTCTGATCCTGATTCTGCTGATTGATGATCTGATGACCTCTGGCTGATGCTGTATTCGTCACCAGATTGCCTGGCCTCTTTGGATTTACAATCTCTTTCCCATTCTTCACTGCGGTATTGGCATTTCTGGCAGTTGCCTCTCCTGCAGACTGTTCGATACGAAGTTTTTTTGATCTTGCTTTTGCAGCGTCAGATTCCCGTTTAATGGTTCTTCTCTGCTGCACCTTCTTTTTGTCGGATTTTGTTGAATATTCTGCATCCGATTTCCTAGAAGTACGGAGGGTGTTGTCTGCACCCTCTCGTTCTCCATGAAGTTTGTTGCTATAAGGCTTCTTTTTTGCCATCTTAGGAAGCCTCCTCTCGCTCCGTCACCTCGGACAGCTTGGTTGTAAGAATCGTATAGAGTTCTAGGTCTCTAGGGAAATGATCCACAAACGGCAGGATAACATTTCCATAAAACAGAAGGCCCTCACCTTCACCGGAATGTGTTACATAAGACAACTGATGCGGTGAAATATTGAGCTGCCCGGCTAAGATTTGCCTGTCTCCCGCAGCCTGATTGAGCATTACCACAAAATCAGAGTTCTCAAAGATATTTGTTACTTCACGGGAAGAAAGTAAGTCTTTGACGTTCTGTGTAATTCCTGTCGGAATACCGCCCCACTTACGAAATCTCTTCCAGATTTCAACGGAATATGCCGCTGTCTGCTCTTCTTTCAGAAGCAAGTGGAACTCATCCATATAGTATCTGGTTGTCTTACCAGAATTACGGTTTGCAGTGACCCTACCCCAGACCTGATCCTGAATAACAAGCATACCGATCTTTTTCAGCTGCTTTCCAAGTTCTTTGATGTCATAGCACACCAGACGATTATCAATGTCGACATTCGTTCTGTGATTAAACAGATTGAGTGATCCAGATACATAGATTTCCAGTGCCGTTGCCACATGATGAGCTTCCTTCTCCTCCTGTGCTAATAGCGCCTCATATAAATCCTGCAACATTGGCATATTCTCTGGTGTCGGATTCTCAAAGTATTTCTGATAAATCTGGTGCACACAGCGGTCAATAACTGTCTTCTCGATTGGCTGTAATCCTTCTTTGCCGCCGACGATCAGCTCACAAAGTGAAAGGATGAAATCAGCCTTTAATGCAATCGGGTTATCTTCCTCTGAATAGTTGCTGTTAATATCCATCGGATTCACGTACTGGGTGCTGGATGGACTGATCTTGATGACCTGACCTTCCAGCTTTTTCACCAGTGCCGTGTACTCGCTCTCTGGATCGCAAACGATGATATCGTCATCCGTAACAAGGAATGCATTGGTAATCTCACGCTTCGCACTGAATGATTTACCCGAACCCGGTGTACCAAGAATCAGACCGTTCGGGTTCTTCAACGCCTTTCGGTCTACCATAATCAGGTTGTTGGAAAGAGCATTCAGGCCATAATACAGAGCCTCTTTGCCACTCTGGAACAGCTCCTGCGTGGTAAACGGAACAAAGATGGCTGTGGAACTGGTTGTCATTCCTCGCTCGATCTCGATCTGATTCTGTGCAAGGGGAAGTGAACTCATAAGGCCCTGTTCCTGCTGATAATCCAATCTTCTGAGATTGCAGTTATATTTCTGAGCAATACTGGATGCCTGGAATACATTGGTCTCCAACTCCTGTTCTGTCATTCCGGTATTCATTACCAAGAAGGTAAGAAGGAACATACGCTCATTCTGTGACTGCAATTCCTTGAGTAACGCCTTCGCATCCTTACCATAGGTAGCCAGGTCGCTCGGAATTATGTCCATGTCATATCCGGAACGAACTGCTTTTTTCTGCTCCTCGATCTTACTTCGATCCAGCTCTGTAATAGTGCGCTTAATGGTTTTGATTGCCTTATTCTGATCTACCGACTGGATATGCATTGTCAGAATCTGACTGGATTCCATATCCAGGAAATCCTTTAACATCTGGTCAGAAAGATCGGAGGCTGTAATCTGCAGATAAGACATGGAACCATACATACCACCCATCTGGAATACTCTGCTCTTAGGAAAAGCAAAGCAGGTCGGAGCAATGAAATCCTTCACGGATAATCCGCTCTTCGGCAGCCACTTCCAATCGAACATGAACTTATCATTCTCTCCCATGTGGAACATGGAATGCATTAGATGCAGTCTCTCTCTGCCATTCATAACCTTCGCTCTGACTCCCAGTTTTCGGAAATTATTGAGTAGGTCGATCTCAATGTGCATCAGTCTCGGCTTCGCTTGCTTCATGGAATCCGCTTCAATACCAAATGTCAGATACTTTGTCTTGGTAAGACCGTTATTGCCCTGTGCAAGCTGTCTTCTCAGCATAGTACTGTACTCACTTCTGACCGGATTGAAGTTATCCTTACGGAAGGGAATGCGAATCATCTTTTCAAAATTCGATGCATCCGTTGCCATATTCATGAATGACAGTTCAAAACGGATGGAACTATCGAAGAAATTTAAAAAAGAGCACCATTCCTCAAAGATTGCGGTCTGATCCTCCTGCTGTGCCAGCTGATAATTGATATCCTGGAACTGTATGGTTTTTGT
>JAUNAE010000421.1 GCA_030527765.1 Eubacteriales bacterium | reverse complement strand
ATCCATCCTAAATATGCCGGAACTTGATTATGACTTGTTGAGAAGATTCATAGAAAACTCTGAACAGGGGCAGTTGAGCTTTGACGCTTACGCAGAAAATAATTTTAGCCTGGATGATGCAAAGAAACTTATGGGAAAGCTGATTTATCAAGCTGAAGTTCTTTCCAGAAAATACTGGGTCACATGTACAAATCCTCCTTACATGGCAGTAAGCAATGGCAGTGCAAAGCTTCAGAATTATGTTAAGAATAATTACTCAGATAGTAAGAGTGATTTATTTGCGGTATTCATTGAACGATGCGGTTTTTTGACGCTAAAGCACGGATTGCAGTCTATGATTACTATGCATTCATGGATGTTCCTTGCTAGTTATGAAAAGTTAAGAGCGAAACTTCAACATTGCGACATCGTCAATATGATTCATCTAGGCGCTAGAGCTTTTGAAGAAATTGGTGGTGAAATTGTACAAACCACGGCCTTTGTCTTGCGTTCGGATCATGATGAGAATTATAAGGGTTGTTACTGTCGTTTGGTAGAACCGAACTCTCAAAATGGTAAGGAAGAGATGTTTCTTTCTGGAATTAATCGGTATATCGTTTGTCAGTCTAGCATGAAGAGCATCCCTGGTGGACGTATAGCGTATTGGTCAAGTAATACGATTCGAGATGCATTTGGTAATAGAACCTTATATGATTTTTCTATTTCTCCAAGTCAAAATGTCACTGGTGATAATAGCAAATATGTGCGTAAACATTGGGAGTTAGAGAGAAATATCATAGGCGGAAAAGATCAATGGATTTTTTACGCCAAAGGTGGTGGCTACCGAAAGTGGTGGGGAAATTTAGATGATGTGGTGAATTGGACCCCAGAAGCGAGGAAAATTTATCAATTTGGTGATGGGAAACATGCTTCACAAATCATTAATCAAGATTACTGGTATAAAAAAGGGATAACGTGGGGATTAATAACGTCACTTAGTCCAAGCTTCAGGGTTATGCCTGAAGGAGCAACGTTTGATAAAGGAGGCTCAACTATTATTTTGCAAGAGAACATATATAATTTTACTCTTGGACTATTGAATTCAAAAATATACATAAATATTGCTTCGATGTTGAACCCTACTACAAATTTCCAAGTAAATGATGTCAGATCCATGCCATTAATTTTGAATAATAAAGATGTAATTGACAAAATTGTTTCAAATTGTATGGATTTAACGAAAGAAGATTGGGATTCATTTGAAACATCATGGGATTTTACATGTCATCCATTTGTAAAGGTTTATGTTCCAAAAGATGAAAAAGACAGAATGATTACTAATAGTCAGGGGGATTTACTTACTGTAAGTCCGCTCGAGTATGCATATGTTGAATGGATGCTTGAATGCGATAAGCGATTTGATCAACTTAAGTCAAACGAAGAAACACTTAATAAGATGTTTATTGACATTTATGGTTTACAAGATGAATTAACTCCTGAGGTTGAGGATAAGGATATATCAGTACGCAAAGCTGATTTACAACGTGAGGTTAAGAGCTTTTTGTCATATGTCATTGGCTGTATGTTCGGTCGCTACTCTTTGAGTACAAAAGGTCTTGCATATGCCGGTGGTGAATGGGATGCATCGAAGTATTCCAACTTCTTGCCGGATGAGGATAATGTTATTCCGATTACAGATCAGAAGTACATGGATGATGATATCGTGGAACGTCTCTGTGAGTTCCTGAAGACTGTATATGGAAAGAAGTCACTGGAAAGTAACCTTGATTTCATTGCCAGTGCACTCGGTGGTAAGGGAGCTACCAGCAGAGAGATTATTCGCAATTACTTCCTGAATGATTTCTTTAAGGATCATTGCAAGACTTATCAGAAACGTCCGATTTACTGGCTTTTCGATAGTGGTAAGCAGAATGGCTTCAAAGCTTTGGTTTATATGCATCGCTGGGATAAAAATTCCATCGGTCGCGTGCTTGTATATCTCCATAAGATTCAAGAGAAATATGAGATTGAAGTTCGTGCCATTGATGCAATGCTGGAGCATATGACGGATAAACGCCAGCAGGCTGCAGAGGAACAGAGAAGAGATCACCTTTTAAAGCAGATTGCAGAAATCAAAGAATACGATGAGGGCCTGGATCATATGACAAATGAGCATATTGATATTGATTTGGACGATGGCGTCAAAGTGAATTATGAGAAGGTGCAGACAGATCGAAACGGAACGAAGTTCAAGATCTTAGCACCGATCAAATAAAAACTCTTTAACGGCTCAAGACGTGAACCATTAAAGAGCCGTTAAGCAGTAGAAGGGAGAAGACTATGGATTTGAAAAAATTAGAATCGTATCTTTCCATCGGAGAGACCATAGCGGTTGAATTTAAACGCTGTGGAAATGGCATCGAGAGTGATGTCTATGAGTCTGTCTGCTCATTTTTGAATCGATTTGGAGGCGACCTCTTTTTGGGAGTTCTTGACGACGGAACTGTTAAGGGACTGCCGGAGAAGGCTGCACCGGATATGATTAAGAACTTTATCAAGCAGATCAGTAATCCATTAGTCTTTTCACCGACCATTTATCTGGCTCCTGAAATTGTGAAAACAGCAGACGGGAAGACTATTATTCATGTGCATGTACCGCCAAGTGCAGAGGTTCATAGCTATAAGAAGGTGATCTATGACCGTGTAGATGATGCGGATGTGAAGGTGACTGCGACTGCTCAGATTGCACAGATGTATATTCGTAAGCAGAACATCTTTACGGAAAAGAAGATTTATCCATATGTCACAATGGATGATTTGAGAATGGATCTTTTGCCAAGAGTGCGTCAGATGGCAGTTAACAATGCTGGAGGCACACATCCATGGCAGAAAATGTCCGATCAGGAGCTTATGAAGAGTGCTGGTTTATATGGTACGGATCGTGCCACTGGTGAAACCGGGATTAACCTTGCAGGAATTATGCTGTTGGGAAAGGACACTACCATCTTAGACGTCTGCCCGGCATATCTGACAGATGCTCTTCTTCGCAAGGTAAATTTGGATCGTTATGATGACAGAGAAGTGGTACAGACCAATCTGATTGAAAGCTATGATCGTTTGATGGGATTTGCGAGAAAGCACCTCTTGGATAAGTTCTTCTTGGAGGACGTCAACCGTGTCAGCCTTCGAAATATTATCGCAAGAGAAATGATCAGCAATACCCTCATGCATCGAGAATATACAAGCTCCTACATGGCTAAGTTTGTCATCGAAAAGGATCAGATGTATGTGGAGAACGCCAACAGAGCAACAGGAGACTGGTTTAT
>JAUNAE010000420.1 GCA_030527765.1 Eubacteriales bacterium | reverse complement strand
CAATTATGAAATTGATTTGCAAACTTCCCGGGGGACAAAGACTGATGGGCTTCTTTATCAAGAAATCGTTTCAAAAATATATGCTGAGTGAGCATGGAACGAAGAGGTGGATTCAGGAGAATATGGAGGATCATATCGAAGCCTACTGGGGAAGCAAAGAAGCATGGAATGAGATCGCCGAGGATGACGATCCTGCAGTACATTTTGAAAAGTTTGATCAGGTGATTCCAATCGACCATGGATATGACGAAACGAAGCCGGAAGAGGAGCTGACCTTGGATGATATGAAAAAAGCTGCAGAGTTTCGGGGAGGCAGCTGCGATTCAGAGGAAATGCAGATGGGGGATTGGAAAAAACCTCTTCGTTTCACTTGCCAGTTCGGGCATCATTTTACCGGAAGTCCACGTTTGATACTGGAAGGCGGACACTGGTGTGATGAATGTGAGCGGAAATCATGGAATTATGGGATGAGAGCCAGAAAAGACCGCTTTTTTGCTCAGGTGTGGAATCCACTGCATGACAAAGAGGAACTCCGGGAATATCCAAAGGTTGTAAGTGAATTGGATGTATAAGCAGAGATCTGCATAATCTTTATAAAAAGGTTCTGATAATAAAATATAAGGAGAACTTACGATGAAAGCAATTCGTCTACAGACAGAATATTTGACAAACCCTATCGGGATCGACATTCGTCTCCCGAGACTGTTCTGGAACTGTGAAGAAGGAATTACGCAGACAGCCTACGAAATCGAGGCGAGAGATGAGAGTGGAGAGATTGTCTGGAATAGCGGAAAAACAAAAAGCAGACAGATGACCCATATTCCATATGAAGGGAAAATGCTGAAAAGCCGTGACCGGATTTTCTGGAAAGTGCGCCTCTGGGACGAAGAGGATGAAGTGGGAGAATGGAGTCAGGAAGCCTTCTTTGAGATGGGATTATTAAATCCTGAGGAGTGGAAGGCGGATTGGATTACAGGAAATTATAATCCGGATAAGAAGAAACGCTATCCGGTGGACTGCTTCCGTAAGAAACTGAAGCTTACCTCTGATGAAGAGATTGTGAAGGCGAGATTATATGCAACTGCCTGTGGTGTGTATGAAGCAAAGATCAATGGAAAACGAGTGGGAGATTATATACTGGCACCGGGAATTACAGATTACCGCAAAAGAGTTCAGTATCAGACCTATGATGTAACGGAACTGCTGACGAATGCCGGGGCTTCGAAAGATCGTGAGGCAGAGAGCGTTTTAAGAAAGGAAGCAGATCCGCAGGAGCTGACGTTTCAGCTGGCAGACGGATGGTATCGAGGAAGCGTGGGTGCCTGGGGAATGCGCAATTATTACGGATCCGAGACGAAACTGATCGCACAGCTGGAAATTCTTTATGCGGATGGAAGTGTACAGGTCGTCGGCACAGATGCTTCTTTTGAATGGAGCAATGATGGTCCGATTCGTTTCGCAGATAATAAAGACGGTGAGAAGATCAACGCATCTTTTGCGCCTTCTTATTACAGTCATGCAAAAGTGACAAAGCATAGCGTGACGCCGGCGGCCTCAAATAATGTTCCGATTACGGAGCACGAACAGTTGAAACCGGTTATGATCAAAACACCGAAAGGAAGAAGAGTTCTCGACTTTGGACAGAACATTGCGGGTTATATTCAGTTCTCTGTGACTGCCAAGAAAGGCCAGCGGCTTCATCTGCGCTTTGGAGAGATGCTGGATGAAAACGGCGAGTTTACCCAGAAAAATATTCAGTGCAGCAATAAGAGAAAAACATCTCCTCTTCAGGAAGTCAAATACATTTGTCGGGAGGGAGTAAATGATTACAAAACGACATTTGCAATCTTTGGGTTCCAATATGTGGAAGTGAAGTCAGAAGTTCCTATACAGCCGGAACAGTTTACGGCGATCGCAGTTTATTCCGATATGGAACAGAGAACAACCTTTGACAGCTCCAATGCGCTCTTGAATCAGTTTGTGGAGAGCACCCTCTGGTCCACAAAGAACAATTCCGCGGATCTTCCAACGGATTGTCCGACAAGAGAGCGGCACGGATGGTCCGGAGATGCCCAGCTGTTCTTTAACACAGCGGCATATCTGGTAGATTACGCATCTTTTGCCAGAAAGTACGAAAAAGATTTGACCGACTGGCAGACGAAAGATGGAAAGTTTCCTCAGATTGCCCCGGAAGGTGGTACAGATCCATACATGCGTGTGATGAATGGTTCCAGCGGATGGGCAGATGCAGGTGTTCTGATTCCATATCGTTTCTGGAAGATTTACGGAGATACCGGTATCCTGAGGGAAAATTATGAGGCAATGAAACGCTATGCCGGTTTTGTGCAGAAGAGACTTGGCAAAAATGCATTGATTTCCATAAAACATCATGTGTCCGGAGAAAATGCAAAATATATTGTGAATACCGGACAGGCTTACGGGGAATGGGCAGAACCGACAGAAGTGCATGAGATGAGTTGGAAGGATTTTGTTGTTCCTCCCACAGAAGTGTCTACGGCATATGCGGCGTATGTGATGAAGCTGATGGCGGAAATTGCAGAAGAACTGGGGAAACAGGCTGAGGCAAAGAACTATCGGGAATTATATGAGCACATCCGAAAAGCCTATCAGGAATATACAGAGAAAGAGAGTCCTCTTGACACAGACAGACAGGCACGACTGGTGCGTCCGCTGTATTTTGATTTGTTGGAGAAAGAGCAGAAAGAGTATGCACAGAAGCGCCTGATTCAGGCTTTGGAAAACTATGGATGGAGACTCGGAACCGGATTTTTGTCCACGCCGCTGATTCTGGATGTGCTGCAGGAGTATGATCTTGATGCGGCATACCGACTTCTGGAAAACGAGGAGATGCCTGGATGGCTGTTTATGTCAAAGGCAGGGGCGAATACGATCTGGGAATCCTGGGAAGGAACGAAAGCACAAGGTGAAATTGCTTCATTAAATCATTACTCCAAAGGTGCCTGCTGTGAGTGGTTGTTCCGGGAAATGTGCGGAATCCATGTGACGGGAGAAAATCACTTTGTGATCGCTCCGCATCCGGGAGGACATTTCACCCATGCATCTACAAGCTATCAGTCCGTCTATGGACTTGTGAAATCTGGCTGGGAAAAAACAGAGGAAGGATATATATACACCATAGAAATACCGGCAAACTGCGACGCGGAAATCAAACTTCCGGACGGCAGCAGCACTGAAGTGAAAACAGGAGTATATCGTTTGTAGGGACGGTGCTAATGGCACGGGGAGCGCCCATTGGTTCGAAATATTGAGCCATTGGGCGCTCCC
>JAUNAE010000419.1 GCA_030527765.1 Eubacteriales bacterium | reverse complement strand
CGGATAGCTGCCTCCGGACTATTCACTGGTTCATTAGACATCAAAGGCGGTTCCTTGACCATACGGATACCTACCTGCTGAAGCTGATTCTCTTTCATAGTGCTGATATTATCCGGCATTCTCTTCACCTCCTGCGAATGAAACCTCAATCATAAACTCCTCATCTTTCATTTCATTGATCACATTAATCAATTCCTCTGTTGTGATATGTTCCATTTTGATTTTCCTCCTAATAAAATAGGCACCTGCAAGGCTCTGAATCAGCCCCACAGATGCCTGTCATAGCTACGGCAGCTTATTCACACTTTTGTGATTAAGCTATTTTGTTTAACCTGTTATCAAAGAGACATGTCATTACTTTTGTGCTTCTTCGGCTTCTGTCCACCCATCTGCTGCTGATCCTTCTTACCGGAACCAACCTCCATTTTCTGGGCTTTTTCCTTCTGCTTCTGACGATCCTCAAAAGTCTTGGCCTTTTCAAAAACCTTATCCTTTGTATCAAAGTGGTATACCTCATCTGTAAGACGATCGGCTGGAGCAACCTGAGTTGCATTGATTTCAGTAACCATTGCCTTTAACTCTTCATGATGAAAATCACCCGTGTCCGGAATGATCAGCATCTCATGTACAGATGAAGGGAGAATGAAGAAGTCACCATGCATCATATCGCCAAGCTGTTCCATCTGTTCCGGATAAAACATAACTGCGGCACCATTTACGGTTCGATCATTTGTAACTACTGTCATTGGGTTAGAATCATCTGCAGGAATCATCGAATCCAGCATTGCGTCCATCTGTTCCTGAGGAATGCCCTGTGCCTGCATATCTTCCGCCATGATACGTCGCATCATATTAGCCATAGATTCAATTCTCGCAGGGAAAATTTTCGGGCTATTTGCGATCGCATCCGCATTAAGCTGCTCCTGATCAATTCCAAACTGATTCAGTAACGCATTGCTTACAATCGTAGAAGCTACACCATCACTACCAATATCTGCCGCAATATGATAAGTCACAGCCAGATCTTCATGTCTCTCATGGGGTACCTGAGTCAGCATCTGCTCATTTCCCTGAATCGCACACACTCTGATAAAAAGGCTTTCTTTTGCCTGTTCATAATTTGTAAGCTTCTGAACGTCAATTTCAGGCGCTGCCTGCTGGATCATATCTGCCATCTGCTCTAAGATGTCACTCATGCTCATCATGTCATGCTCAGAAAACTGCTCATAGAAAGCGTCCAGATTAATCGTTGGTGTAATCACACTGTCTGCTCTCTGCACAAATAAACCAGTGTATGTTTCATTGATTTTTGCATTATCTCGAATTTCTACCTGTGCATCCTGGTATGCTTCTGGGAGATAATCCTTAATCGCATTCTTAATACTCTCTTTAAAAGTTTCAAAATCCATAAACTACCTATCCTTTCTGTGGCAACACCGGCCACCTGTTTTATCTTCTCTTTTTGTTACTTCCATTGTTTTTCGGGAACTCCATGGAAAACTGCACTCTTCCATCCGGCTGCACATTCATAATTAAATCCGCCTCAAAATACGAATTCTTCTTTGCAGAATAGAGATTACGTACTCTCGCTCTGCTGTTTTTCAAAAGCTGTGCTGCTAACTGGGCATCAATATGCTTTCGCATTCTTTCCAGATAATGACTCTCTTTCCAAAGAACAAAATTACATTCCCTGTTACTGCAGTAGAAATTCTTCTTACTTTCATAGACAAGAGATCCACACATCGGACAAGTTCCAATACTTTCTCTGGTCTGAAATCTCTGAAGTTCATCCTCGGACAATAATTCGCAACCATTCAACATCATAGTCAGCATATTTTTAATGCCATTCATAAATAACTTAGCTGGAATCTGTCCTCTCTCAATCTGCATCAACTGATTCTCCCATTCCGCTGTCATACTCGCCGACTTAAGGAAATCCGGAAGAACCTCAATCAGCACCTTACCATTCTCAGTCGGAATAATCTGTTTCCCTTTTCTTTTGGCATACTGTGAATGCACCAGTTTTTCGATAATGCTTGCTCTGGTCGCCGGTGTTCCAAGACCTTTTTTCTCAGTATTTTCATCGAATTCTTTGTTTCCGGCTGTTTCCATTGCAGCAAGCAATGTATCTTCGGTATATGCCTTCGGTGGTGATGTAAAGTGATCGGATAAAGAGGCATCAACGTTTCTGAAAATCTGGCCCTCTCTCCAATCTGGAAGCACCTTATCATCCTCGTTTAGCTCTTTGGACTCCATAAGGCAACTCTCGTAAATCATCCATCCCATTTCTTTAATCTGCTTACCCTTGGCAGTAAACTCCTGACCCTGACATACAGTTTTCACTTCCGTTTCTGTATAAACATGGTCTCTGTCTGTTGCCTCAAGCAGACGAATCGCAGTAAGGAATAATACCTGCTGCTCTTCCTCTTTCAGGCTTGCTGGATTGATCTTTGCAATTTCCCTGGTAGGAATAATGGCATGATGATCGGATACCTTTTTGTTATTCATTACCCTTCGGATATCCGGTCTGTTTGGTCGTTCAAAAGGACCTACGGTCTGATATTTCGCATGAATCTGCCCAATAACATTTTCTGCAGTTGCTTCCATATCCTCTGTAAGATACTGACTATCCGTTCTCGGATAAGTGATCAGCTTCTGTTCATACAGACTCTGCGCTGCATTCAAGGTTTCCTGCGCTGTAAGTCCGTATCGCCTGTTGGCATCTCTCTGCAAAGTAGTAAGATCATAGAGTTTCGGCGTTTTCTTTACTTTATCCGTTGCTGTGATCGTCTCTACTCTTGCATCGGCCCCCTGACAGAGTCCCTGAAGCTCATCCGCTTCTGCCCGATCAAAAATCTTTTGCTTGACAGCCATGGTGCCATCACAATCAAGGGCGAGATTATAGTATTTTTCCTTTTTAAAATTACTGATGGTCTGATCTCTTTCTACCAACATGGCAAGCGTAGGCGTCTGAACTCGTCCGACTGTAAGCTTCTTAAAATACTTTGTTGTGTAAGCTCTGGTCGCATTCATCCCTACCAACCAATCTGCCTGAGATCTTGCCTTGGCTGAATCTGCAAGATTGTCATATTCCCTGCCATCTCTAAGATGCGCAAATCCATCTGTAATAGCAGAATCCTCCATAGAACTGATCCATAATCTTTTCACCGGAATACGACTTCCCGACTGATCGTATACGTGACGAAAAATCAACTCACCTTCCCTTCCGGCATCGCAGGCATTCACCACATAATCGACAGGAACCAAAAATTTATTATCCCGTGATAACGTCGATTTTTCTTTTTTGT
>JAUNAE010000418.1 GCA_030527765.1 Eubacteriales bacterium | reverse complement strand
AATAAAAGGTTGTGATGCCCTCAGCATAGTTCTCTACATGGGGTCTGAAACCAATGCAGATACCTTTTGCCGTTCTTCTGAGATAGGGTACTCCCATTTCCATCTGCATGGGGATTTCTGACTTTACAAAATCACTCTGTGTTAAAGTTCGAACCAGTTCCTCTGCCTTCATTTAAACCGTCACTCCCTTTCGTGCAAATACCGCAAAATTATCACCCGTGCCCCAAGCTTTCATAAAAGTGTCTGCCGGCACCCGAAGCCCTCGCCCATTTATGACACCAGGGTCATTGAGAATCACTTCCACATTGTTGGGATCCGAAGCATCAATTCCGCTGACCTGAACTGCATGATTGGCACGCAAACCTGGCACAAGGGAATACATAGGATTCTGAAGAATTTTGTTATTGACACCACAAATCACTTTTCCTCCGGATTCCAGCTCTTCGGCAAGGTCATTGAGCGTGTATTGTTCCCCTCGTTCCACCAAAAGTCCGGCTGCTTCCAATATGTTTCCTACGTCCTTAATAGATGTTCCTGACTCGGGATCATACCAGCCAAGGTTTTCTGCATACTGAATCAGGTCGTGTTCGTAGTATTCCTGTCCTGTTAGCTGCTCTACAATAAATTCCTGGCAAGCTACAGCACATGATACGGATTCCGTTTGATGATGCCAGTTTTTAGCATCTGTTTCGGGATTGCCATAAATGGCATCAGACGCTTCATTTATTTCACTTACTTCTATCTGTTCTTTTATACCAAAATGCTCAAGGGTAACACCTTGCTCTACTTCGTATTCAGGATCAAGGAACTCAGGATTATTTGAAAAAGTCTCGTATTTCATTCTTCTGCTCCTATGTATGAGTAGATAATATAGAGAAAGACAACTTTTAATTTACACCAAGCATAGTATCAATCTTCGCACTTGCGAAGCTCTTCTTCAAGCTTCTCTACGCGATAACCCCAGCTTTTTGCCGCTCTTTCATATCCTCCAATGGCATTTATCTGTGTGGGATCATCTCTGATTAACTCTGCATATCGCTTGTTATTGTAATCGACTTTGCTTTTAGCTTCATGCAAATCTGCTTCAATACTACTGCGGCTTCGTCCAAGAAACGATATCTCGCTACTTGCAATACCCCCCGTGGCTTCAGGCATTGGAAGTTCCTCTTTTTCTTTTTGGACTTCCTCTTGAAAACTGGACTCCTGGAGCTTTTTCTCATAGAACTCTGCCGCTTCCATATCGCCAACAGCCATTGCCTGTTCCATTTGGTTTTTCCATTCAAGCTGTTCGCTGAATTCTGCTGCATCTTCGATCGCTTCTCTGGTTTCCGCAATTAATTCATATACATTACTCATGGTATATACCTCCATTTAATGTTTTGGGGCCGGGATTTTCACCCATGCAGCCGCATCGTCTTCATCACCGCAAATAATGGTGTTTCCTTTTTCCAGTGCGGGAATAATGGCCTTCTGATCTTCCCGGAAGGCCATACAGGAAGCCATAACCTCCTGATCATCCGGTGCTGTCAGTCTGTGAACGATTTTGTAGTTTGTATTCTTGATCACGTCATCGATCAAACGGGTAGGTACTTGATCCACAACTACCAGGCCCTGACCATATCCGCGAACCTCAGACAGCATATTGCCAAACAGATCTGCCGCTGCCCGCTGGGGACTTCCGCTGCTTTCATGGCCCTGCGGCTTTAACAGAACATTGTGGGCTTCTTCAATCAGTGCCAGGTGCAGCAGCTTGTTCTGCTGTGCCTTTTTACGATACTCACTGTTGTTCTGGTAGCAGGCAGTTCGGTATTCATACAGCGCCTGCATCAGCATGGACATAATCAGCGCTTTATCCTTTGTGCCGGACAGGCGACTGATATTGATAATGACATTTCCAGAGAACAGCGCATCGAAATCAACGGACTTGGCATTATTGAGAATCCGCCCCCGTGTACCGCGCATCAGATACTGGAATCTTGTGGTCAGCATCTCCTTGAAGTTTTCCTTAACGTCCTTGGCGTAAGTCTTTTTCTCCATGATCATATTAGCACGGACAATCAGCGCTTCCAGAGTAGGATAGCCGTCCATTGGCTCCACATAGCCTTCATTGATATCCCGTCCAGCCTTTTCCGCATAATAGCTGATGGTATCCAGAACTGTGTTTTCAATGATGATGGGCAGCACTTCCTCAGAAGGAAGACAGGCGTTCAGCAGCGTAGCAAAGGTTTCTGCGTGCTGCATCAGATCCACCGGCACACCCTTGGGAGCAGCAGGTGCAAAGGGGTTCAGCTTTAGCTTTTCTATCGGATGGTCTTCAAATACATTCACACCAGGGAAATAAATCTTAAACTGCTTTTCCGGTGGAAGTGTCTTGTTCATTTCGATGGCCCAGCGGACATAGTCATCCTTGGCAGGTTCTACAATCATGACTGGTATATTTCTTCCAATCACTTCCTGCAGAATCTTTTTGCAGGTAGTGGACTTGCCACTGCCCGTACTGCCGGAAACCAAAGCGTGGCGGACCAGAGCATTCACATCAATATCGTAAGTCGTATCCTGAACAATACCAGTATCTACGATGTTGCCGATGGAAATTTTATCCCGCGTAACCTTCGCGGGGTTATTGGCAAATCGCACTGCCGTTTTCACAAACCGCAAACCAGGAACATCCCGCCGGGGAAGAGACGTTGCAATGCTGAGTTCCTTCGTGTTAAGAGGGGTACTAATGTACTGATAGTGCTTTCCTAGAAAATGCCACTGCTGATTGTTCGTATGATAGCAGTTTTTCGGAACCTGAATCTTCTGTTTTAGCAGGGGAATCAGTTCAAAGTTATTTCTGACGATTTCCAAGGCATTGGAATGTTCCTGGAACAGATGAAGTCGGATGGGTTCATAATAAGATTCATCTCCGGAATAGATGGAGCGCAGCATACCGCTGACAGTAATCACATCTCTTGGCAAATCACTCAGAATATAAATACCTGTATTCCAAAAGCCAAAGTTCCGGCCTTCGTTCAGCCGCTGAATATGATGCTCTGTCACATGCTCTGCATATTCGGCAAATTTGTCAAGATACTCCAGCCCTACATTGGCGCTGCCGCTTACACTGATCTGATGATTCATTTCTGCAGTCAGGGAGCCACTGATGGAATTGCCAATCATGGAGCCAGCCATTGGATTTCCTAAAAAAGCACCACCGATGGTACCCACAACAGTACCCAACAGGCCTATTCCAGCCTTGCGATTTGCATCCGGATTATAGGACTCGGATTTGGAAGCACTTCTGCCAGTTGTCATCTTTACCGCAGTATGGATCTGACTCCCTAAATCACGGTAACGAGAAATCATATTTGTT
>JAUNAE010000417.1 GCA_030527765.1 Eubacteriales bacterium | reverse complement strand
TGTCGATTTACAATTAAAACTGAACAGTAGGTAACGTTTAAAACTGAACACTATGCTGTTCAGTTTTTTTCGTAAATAGTACTTTTTAACGAATAGAATTGAACACTTCCCAACCATAAGATACTATCCTTCCTAGCACGAAAGGGAAGGAGGTGGAAAGAAGGTGAAAGATTTGCAGGATTGGGCAGCTGTCCAAAAACTATTCAAAAGCACTGGAAATATCAGTCTTATTGCAAGAACTTTGGGTATGTCTAGAACGACTGTTTATAGTCTTCTTGAGCAAAAAGAAGAACCTACTTACAAGCGCAAGAATTATCCATGTAAAGTTGCTCCTTATGCCGATCGAATTATCGAATGGAAATACAGCCCTGAGTATCAATTCAATGGCACAAGGATCTTCAGGGAATTAAAAAAGCTTGGCTATGAAGGTAGCATACATCCAGTTTATACCTTTCTTAACAGGATTTCAGAAGTAGACTTTACAGGAAATAACGTAGCAACTGTACGAATTGAGACACCTGTTGGTGATCAGGCGCAGTTCGATTGGTCACCATATCAGATCTTTGTTGGCACTAGATGGCGTGAGGTCTATTGCTTCTCAATGATTCTTGCTGCATCCAGGAAAAAGGCTGTCGTCTTTTCCCTGAAATGCGATAGCGATGCTATATATGAAGCGATTCAAGAATTATTCGACGAACTCGGTGGTGTCACTTTAGAGTTGCTCATAGACAATCCAAAGTCTTTAGTTATTGAAAATAATCCGCAATCATTGGATGAGATTGAATACAATCCTAAAGCGCTGCTTATAGCAAAACATCTCGGAACTGAACTAAATGCATGTAATTGTTACTGGCCACGTACCAAAGGAAAAATAGAAAAGCCATTTCAATACATAGAAGAACAGTTCATCAAGGGTAATCGTTTTGAAAGTATGGAAGTCTTAAACAGAGATGGTAAAAAGTTTATTAATGAATGGTGCAACGAGATTCATACCACAACACAGCGCGTACCTAATGAGTTTTATGAGAATGAAGAAAAGAAAGCTCTCCTACCGTTACCCACGAATCATCTTTACTTCAATGATAAAAGTCAGAAAAGAAAAGTAAGTCTGGACAGTTACATACATATCGATACCAATAAGTATAGTCTTCCGTCCAAATACGCTGGGCAATGGATCACTTACAGAATCCTTTATGGATTCCGAATACAGGTGTTTTTGAATGATGAGATGATTATTACGCTTGAAACTATAGATGGAAAGCACAAGGAGATAAAAGACGAGCATCATTATGATGATATAAAAACAGTTTCGAAATCAATCCCACAGATAAAACGAGATTTTACTGAGACATTCAGCAATGGAGCAAAATATCTGGAAACCGCAAGCGCTCATGTACAGCAGGTGTCTCATCACGCTAGGGAGATCCTAAAGCTTTTGGATATGTTTGAAGCCAGTTCCCTGGATCGAATACTTGCATATTCGATTGAAAATGGGATCTACACATCAAAAGAAATAAGAGCTCTTATTAAAGATAAAGGGTTTGAAATAATTCATTCTGATGACGCGAATCAAACACATGTCTATGCGGAGGATGGGTTGACCAGATCGCTGGATTATTATGAAAAACATGTAAAGGAGGAACAGTAATGCCAGATTTAGAACTCGAAGGCCTGCTAAAGAGGCTTAAGCTTGCTGATATAAGGGAAAACTGTGATGATCTTGTAAGTGAAGCAATCGAAACTAACGAAGGTTACAGAGATTTCTTAAAACGGATCTTTCGATATGAAATAGAAGGCCGTGACCGTCGTATAAGTAACAAACTTATAAAAGCAGCTGGTTTTGACTATTACAAGACTTTGGAAGAAATAGAATACAACTTTAATCCAAATCTTAATCGTCAGAAGATAAAAGAACTCGGAACATTAGGATTTATCAGAAAAAAAGAAAACATTATTATTGTAGGTCCACCAGGTGTTGGAAAAACAATGATTGCAACCGGATTAGGGATAAATGCATGTAATCAGGGAATCCGTGTTAAGTTTTGGAATGCAAAAGAAATGATGGATGATCTGTATGATGCTGCGAGAAAGGGGACATTGCTTTCGACATTGGAGAAATTAGATAAGATTCCACTTCTGATCATCGACGAGCTTTCTTACCTAAAAATGGATAAAGAAAAAGAGAGTATCTTTTTTCAGTTGATCAGACGAAGATATGAAAGATGCTCCCTTATCATTACGACAAATCTCCCACTTGGACAATGGGACGAGGTATTCACAGGTCAAATCGCCGCCACAGCTATTCTAGACCGGCTTATACATCATTGTCATGTCTTAAATATAACTGGTGACAGTTTCCGTGTCAAAGGAAACGATTTTTTAGAAAGTAAAGGGGTAACAATACTATGATTGATAATACAAACGAATTAACAGATGAGCAGATTGATGCCATCCATTATGCAGATGAATGCACACATATCAGATATGAATTTTATGCTCTTTTAGACGCGATGATTGAAGATATTCTATTGCTGGAAGAAGATCTGGTTAGATGGAGAAAAGCTTTAATTCCACATCTTACTCCTGAAAATGCGGAAGGTCTTCAAAGTGATATATTGGATGGACTTGCCCGAAATTATGAAGGAATGCCGGCATTTGACTGGTTTGTACGAGAATACTGTGAAAATAAAAATCCTATGGAAAATGAAGAACACTGTAAACGTATGGGTCGTCTTAGAAAAGGAATAGATGAAAGCAGTGTCTTTCTTAGATAAGGAGTAACTATAATGGGTGGAATAACAAAAGTAGACTATCCTAAACTTGCTGAAATATATTCAAAGAAAGGACATCATGCAGCAAAAGAATACCTCAGAAATAATGGAGTAAAAGCTCCAATCAGAGCAATAAACCGCATGAAGGAAAAATATATGTATGATGAAGAATTAAAAAAGTATATTGTACCTGCAGATGCAAAACCAAAATCTCATAATAAGCCATCTGATCAAAAAGAAACGGATACCTTAGAAGGATTCATGAGTATTGAGGAAATCTGTGAATCATCAGGCTACAGTCCATCACCGATAGACGAGGAATATAATATACCGTTTCCAAACAAAACACGTGAAGAAATCAAAGCAGATATGTATCTGGATACTCTTACAGAATACACAAGATATATACAGCTCGATAAGTATCAGCAGATTTGTCACATCAACAAAACTGAACTTTTGAGAGCTGGTTTTGAAGTGGTAATGTATTAATTAACTGTTCAGTTTTAAACGTTAATATCAAGAAACACGGATAGAATCCAGTGTTCAATTCTATCCGTGAAATTTTAAAAAAAGTGTTCAATTTTACTTGACATTCTACA
>JAUNAE010000416.1 GCA_030527765.1 Eubacteriales bacterium | reverse complement strand
CTGAGCCGCAAAAGCGGCTTTGTTTTGTGGGGATACTCAGTATCTACCATTTACGTCCCCACGACAAAAGATGCGTGTCATTAGCCCCGTCCCCACGACAAAAATGTCCCCACTTCAATGCGCTAAGCATCGAAGCAGGGACTTGAATTTCTTCTTATTTCTCCGCCTGTTTTTTCACTGCCACGGCGATGGACACATCTGCCGGTGCGTATGGAATCAGGGTTGCCTGGAGGGCATGGTAGATGTCCGGTTTGCCCGGCCATACGGTTCCAATCACTTCGTTGTTCTGGTTCAGCTGATGGAACCAGGAACCGTTCTCATGATCCAGAACTTTCTCATCCAGATATTTCATAAACATTCCATAGTCTTCGGCGAATTCGGTTTTGCCGGTGACTCTGTACAGTACAGAAGCGGTATTGATGGCTTCTGCAAGTACCCACTGCATACGATCATGAACGATCGGCTTTCCATCCCAGCCTGTGGTGTAGACAATGCCTTCTGCGCCATCGCTGTTCCATCCGTCTGCCACAGCTCTCTTATAAAGGGATTCTGCTGCCTTCAGATAGTATGCTTTTTCTTCACAATCCTCTTTGTAGAAGGAAAGTGCCCACTGGGTAATGAGACGTGCCCACTCCAGACCATGTCCCGGAGTTGCTCCGTAAGGTTTGAACTGATCGTCCGGTTTCTCCCGGTTGCACTCCAGATCCGGAATCCAGTCACGGGTGTAATGCTCCGGAATTCTCCACTCATTATCCTCAGCCCACTGTACCACCTGTTTGATGATACGGCCGGCACGGTCACGATACTCTTCTCTTCCTGTCACATCTGCCACTGCCAAAAATGCTTCAACTGTATGCATGTTGGCATTGATTCCGCGATAATCATCCAGAACCGTAAAATCCGTGTTCCATGTATCTCTGGTAAGGCCTTCTGCCTCATCCCAGAAATAACGGTCAAAGGTGATCAGTGCTTCTTTTAGCAGTTCATCTGCCGGCTCATAGCCAAGCAGAGATACGGATGCTGCTCCGAGAATAACAAAGGCATTGGTGTAGCACCATTTTCCCTGAAGAGGGGTTCCGTCAGCTGCCACTCCTGAATACCAGCCTCCATGTTCTTTGTCATGAAGTTCTCCTGTCAGGCCTTTGATCGCAGCTTTTGCCAGCTCTTCACCTTTCTCGTAGCCCAGGAATTTTCCCATGGTATAACAGTGAGCCATACGACCATTCTCATAAGTGTCGCGGTTTCTGTCCTTCCACGGAGTTCCATCGTCTCCGAGATAATAGGTGCTTCCTTCCGGTGACGGAAAACGGCTTCCAAAAACGAGCAATTCCTCTGCAAGACCTTTCAGAAATTCTCTGTTTTCCTGTGTATCAATCTGATATTTCTTCTCTACTGCCATAGCTTATTCCTTTATTCCGGAAAATACTCTCATGGCCTCCAAAACATTTTTCTTCATTGCACGCATTCCCCACGTAACAACGTCATGATAGTAAATCGGAATTTCCTTTCCAATCTCTTCCAGCACGTAATACATTCTGTATTTCTTGCCTTTGTGATCGATCGGCATTGTCTGGAGAGAAATTTTTTCTTCAACACCTGCACCACCGGCTTTTGCCATGTAGGTGTAATAGTTGATCTTTCTGACACCACGCTCGATAACTTTTCTGTAGTCTTCTTCGCTGACTCCGGATCCGCCGTGCATAACGATCGGAACGTCTACCAGTCGTTTTACACGCTCCAGAACGCCCATGTCAAGCTTCGGTGCTTTGAGGTAAATACCATGTGCTGTTCCGAAGGAACAAGCCAGTGCATCAATACCTGTATCATCAACAAAACGCTTTGCCATATCAGGATCTGTATAAATCGCTTCCGGCTGGTCTGCCGCATTCTCATGTCCCGGGCCAAGTTCTCTCTTGCCCATGGAACCGATTTCGGCTTCTACAGACGCACCCTTTGCATGAGCAAATTTCACTGCCAGTTTTGTGTTGGCAACATTTGCCTCATAGGAAAGGGTAGATCCATCATACATAACGGAGGTAAATCCTAAATTCAGAGCTTTCACAAGATAGGAAAGATTTTCGCCGTGATCCAGATGAACACATACCGGTACCTTTGCTGCTTTTGCACGCTCTACCATGATCGGTCCGATGATATCGATCGGCATCATTTCCTCGTGCACTTCTGCATGCATAATAATGACCGGAACGTTTAATTCCTCTGCAGCCTGAATAACTGCCATGATGCTCTCAAGGTTCGGTGTGTTAAAAGAACCCACCGCACATTTCTTTGCCTCTGCTAATTCAAGAATTTCTGATAATGTTACAAGCATTTATTATTTTCCTCTTTTCTTATTCTGCAACGATAACTTTGTTTCTGATCTTCTTGGAGAATTCGGAATATGCTACCGCGATAATCAGAACGATACCTTTTACCAGCTGCTGTACATAATCGTTGATACCACACATGATCATACCGGTTGTAAGAGTACCCATGAGCAGCATACCGATAACTACCATGTGAAGTTTTCCTTCTCCACCGCTTAATGAGACACCGCCCAATACAACTGCTGTGATGGCATCCATCTCATATCCGCTACCTGCAGACGGCTGACCGGAACTTGTTCTGGAAAGAAGTACCAGGCCTGCGATACCGGCAAGGAATCCACTGAATCCATAAGCCATTAATTTGACTTTTGTAACGCTGATACCGGAAAGTCTGGAAGATTCTTCGTTGCCGCCCACACCATAAATATAGCGACCGAGAGTTGTCTTTTCAAGTGCAAGAATGAAAATCACGAATAAAACGATCATAAGAATTACCATGTATGGAATTCCGGCGATGGTTCCCTTCGCAAAGTTTCCGAAATCTTTTGTAAATCCGTATACAGGAAGACCTCCTGTAACAATGTATGCAAGACCTCTAAGAGATGTCTGCATTCCGAGGGTTGCAATCAGTGGAGGCATGTTCAGCTTTGTAACACAAAGTCCGCTGATAACACCATAAAGCAATGCGATTGCCATAACGAGAATACAGGTTAACGGAATTGCCATATTCAGGTCTTTCAGGAAAATCGCTGCTGTAACGGCAGATACTCCGGCAACAGAACCTACGGACAGGTCAATACCACCTGTCAGCATAACCAGCGTCTGTCCAATACAAACAATACCTGTAATGGAAACCTGTTTCAGAATGGTAAACAATGTTGTTGTTTTAAAGAAGTTCTTTGACGCAAAAGAAAATACTACGATCAAAATGAGAAGTGCAACCAGAATGCCGTAATCAAGCAGCACGACTGCAAATTTTTTATTTTTTTTCATTTTTTTATCCTCCTGGTATCACATGGTAGTGTCAAACACTACCGTGTTTTTTGTGTCAAATTCCTTTATTTTAGGAGGC
>JAUNAE010000039.1 GCA_030527765.1 Eubacteriales bacterium | reverse complement strand
ACGTATCGGACAATTCCGAATTATTTTACAAGCGCTACGGTGTCACGGCAGATTGCAAGTTCCTCATTGGTAGGAATAACAGCAACCTTCACTTTGGAATCTGCAGTGGAAATTACCATATCATCGCCGCGTTTTGCGTTTGCTTCTGCATCCAGCTGGATTCCCAGATATCCAAGATAATCACAGATCATAGCACGAAGCCAGTCACAGTTCTCACCGATACCTGCGGTAAATGCGATCGCATCTACTCCGTTCATAGCTGCAGTGAAGCCGCCGATGTATTTTGCAACCTGGTAAGCAAGAACCTCTAATGCATTCTTAGCATTCTCGTTTCCATCATCAGCTGCTGCTTTAAGGTCACGCATATCGCTGGAAAGATCTCCGGAAAGACCGAACAGACCGGATTTCTTGTTCAGGACATTCATAACACCTGCGATGTCCAGGTTCTCTTTCTTTGCAACAAACTCCATGATTGCAGGATCGATGCTTCCGGAACGTGTACCCATTACAAGTCCTTCCAGTGGAGTCAGACCCATGGTTGTATCAACACATTTTCCGTCTTTTACTGCACTGATGGAAGATCCATTGCCCAGATGGCATACAATCACTTTGGAGTTGTCCTTGTCAAGTCCGAGGAATTCTACAGCACGTTTGGAAACGAAGCTGTGGGAAGTTCCGTGGAAACCATATCTTCTTACTTTGTAATCGTTGTAATATTTGATCGGAAGTCCGTACAGATATGCTTTGGACGGCATTGTCTGATGGAATGCAGTATCAAATACACCAACCTGCGGTACGCCCGGCATCAGTTCAGCACAAACATTGATACCGATCAGGTTTGCAGGATTGTGAAGAGGTGCAAGGTCGTTGCACTCTTCAACTGCTTTGATCATCTCATCAGTGATGATTGCAGAAGAAGCAAATTTCTCACCGCCGTGTACGACACGATGTCCAACAGCGCCAACCTCTTTCAGGCTCTCAATTGCGCCTGTTTTGTCATTGGTAAGAGCACCGAGTACAAGGCTGATTGCTTCTTTGTGAGTTGGCATCGGAGCCTCTGTGATCTCTTTGTCAAGACCTGCTTTCTGGTATACAAGTCTTCCGTCGATGCCGATACGCTCGCAGAGACCTTTTGCCAGAACAGCTTCTGTCTCGGAATCGATCAGCTGATATTTCAGTGAGGAACTTCCACAGTTAATTACTAATACGTTCATGTTCTTTCTCCTATTATGATGAGGAGTACTTTGTCTCCCCCAGATATCTTATAGTTTACCCCTGATTAATCCTGTGCCTGGCACTGTACTGCTGTGATTGCAACAACACCAACGATATCGTCAGCGGAGCATCCGCGGGACAGGTCGTTTACAGGTTTTGCGATACCCTGAGTAACAGGTCCGTATGCTTCTGCCTTTGCAAGACGCTGAGCAAGTTTGTATCCGATGTTTCCTGCATCCAGGTTCGGGAAAATAAGAGTGTTTGCTTTTCCGGCAACCGGGCTGTTCGGAGCTTTGGAAGCACCTACGCTTGGAACGATTGCTGCATCAAGCTGTAACTCGCCATCAAGTGCAAGTTCAGGATACTCAGCTTTTGCAATATTGGTAGCTTCAACAACTTTGTCAACCAGTGCATGTTTTGCACTTCCCATTGTGGAATGAGAAAGCATAGCAACCTTCGGCTCTTCCTGAACAAGAAGTCTGAAGGACTCTGCAGAAGATTTTGCGATTGCTGCAAGTTCTTCCGGATTCGGATCCTGAACAAGACCGGAATCTCCGAATACGAATGCACCGTTTGCGCCATACTCGCAATCCGGAACAACGATCAGGAAGAATGCGGATACCAGTTTGGTTCCCGGTTTGGTCTTAAGGATCTGCAGACACGGTCTTAATGTATCAGCGGTGGAATGGCAAGCGCCGGATACCATACCATCAGCGTCTCCCATTTTAACCATCATTACACCATAGTACAGATACTGGTTGAGAAGGATCTCTCTTGCCTGCTCCGGTGTCATACCTTTTTTGGATCTGAGCTCAACAAGTTTGTCAACATAACCCTGAGTTTTTTCAGAAGTTGCAGGATCTACAATCTGTGCTCCGGCAATATCAAAGCCTCCCTCTGCTGCACTCTTCTTAACGGTCTCTTCGTTACCGATCAGGACGATCTTTGCGATGCCCTCTTTCAGAATCTTGTCTGCTGCTTCCAGAGTTCTCTGATCCTCAGTCTCCGGAAGTACAATTGTTTTGATATTTGCTTTTGCTCTCTCTTTGAGTACGTCAATAAATCCCATTTGTCAAATGACTCCTTTCTCTTAGCTGTTTCCCATTATACCTCTCAAATTCTTGTATTTCAAGTTCTAGGATGATAGAATGTAGCATAAATTCCGATAATATTACAGTTCACAAGAGGAATTCCAACACACTTTGCGATCCACACAATCGATAAAGCAGATAGAAAGGTCAGGAAACTATGAAGGTATGCGGCATCATCGCAGAATATAACCCTTTTCACAACGGACATAAATATCAGATCGAAGAGGCACGGAAATGTCTGGGAGCGGACTATGTCATCGTTGCCATGAGCGGCGATTTTGTTCAGAGGGGAACTCCGGCCATTTTTGACAAATATACCCGGGCGCATATGGCTCTTCTTGCCGGGGCGGACCTTGTGCTGGAGCTTCCGGTATCCATCGCTACAGGAAGTGCCGAGCGATTTGCTCTGGGAGGAGTCACTCTTCTGGATTCCCTTGGTGTTGTGGATGATCTCTGTTTCGGCAGTGAAGCCGGAGATCTTTCTGCCCTTTGCGCCCTCTCCCATATTCTCGCCTGTGAACCTCCCGAATTTCAGCAGAGGCTTCGGGAAGCACTCACTTCGGGATATAACTTTCCACAGGCAAGAGCCATGGCACTGACCGCATATCTGACGTCCGAAGCCCGGGACGCAGCAAAGGATTTTCCGGGATACAGCTTTCCAAAAAACCTTTCTCTGGAAGAAATGCAGTCTCTTCTCTCTTCCCCGAACAATCTTCTCGGAATCGAATACTGTAAGGCAATTGATCGAATTCACAGTTCGATCCGTCCCTTCACAATCAAACGCCTGGGGCTTTCCTATCACGATTCCGGAAATCCGGTCTCGGAGAGAAATCCATCTGCAACTTTTCTTCGAAAACTGCTTCTGGATTCGCAAGGGAAAGATTCTTTTGAAGAACTTTCTCTTACTTCCTACGTACCGGAAGAACTGTTGCTTCTATATAAAGAGTGTTGGGATTCCCGTTCTCTCCTCTCTGAGGATTCTCTGGATCTCCTTCTTCATCTTCGTCTTCTTGAAAATTCCGGCGATTCCCTCACACGTTTCATGGATGTATCCCCTGCCCTTGCAGACCGCATCATGCGGCTGTCCAACCGGTATCAGAGCTTTACCTCCTTCACAGAATTATTGAAAACCCGGGAGCTTACATACACAAGAATTCAAAGAGCCCTTCTTCACATTGTTCTTGAGACTGCATCCCGGCCGAATTCCGATCTTCTGTCCTACATTCATGTACTCGGATTCCGAAGAGCGGCTTCTCCTCTTCTGAAAGAAATCAAGCACCAGAGCCATCTTCCGCTCATTACCAAAGCATCCCAGTACAAGGCTCTCTCCCCGGAAATCTCCGAAAGAGAAATTCGGGAAAACCTCTTTGTTTCCAATCTTTACGAGAGTCTTCTTCAGAGCAAAAACAAACAGGCCTTTCGCCATGAATACGAAAAGCCTGTGATCATTCTCTGATAAAATCAGTGTTTTGAAAGAAGAATACGGTCGTTGTCCAGTTTCTTGCCGGTTCCTGCATTGAACCGTGCAAGAAGATCTTCTACCGTCATACCCTCTCGCTCTTTTCCGCTGATATCCAGAACAATGTTTCCACTGTCCATCATCAGTGTACGATTTCCAAGTTCCAGAGCCGAACTCATATTGTGGGTAATCATAAGGCATGTCAGCTGATGTTCCTCCACAATTCGCTTCGTAAGATTCAGTACCTTTTCTGCAGTTGCAGGATCCAGTGCTGCTGTATGCTCATCCAGAAGAAGAAGTTTCGGCGGAACCATCGTTGCCATGAGAAGCGTCAGCGCCTGTCTCTGTCCACCGGAAAGAAGTCCCACCGGCTGAGTCATACGGTCTTCAAGACCAATATCAAGAAGTGCCAGCTGTTCTCTGAAACGCTGTCTGTCGCTTCTTGACACTCTGGAAAGCCATCCTCCGGATCCTGCTGCAAGAGCAAGATTCTCTTCAATGGTCATTCCCGGAGCACTTCCTCTCATAGGATCCTGATACAGTCTTCCAATCTGCTTTGCTCTCGGCACAAACGTAATATCTCGGCCGTCCAGAACAATGGCGCCCTGATCCGTCATAAAGTCTCCGCAGATCGCATTAAACAACGTGGATTTTCCGGCTCCGTTGGAACCGATGATCGTTGCAAAATCCCCTTTTTTCAAATCAAGCGAAACATCCTTCAGTGCCGTTCTCTCGTTCACCGTTCCCGGATTAAAGGTTTTTGAAATATGATTCAGTTGAAGCATCTCACACTCCTCCTTTCTCATGTTTCAGTCTTCGATAAAGCATTGGCCAGCGTCTCTTCAGATAAGGTCCGGAGATCGCAATCACGACAATCACGGAAGAAACAAGCTTCAACATGAACGCCGGCATGTTGAATCGAAGGGCAACCGTATAGACAATTCGGAAAATAATGGAACCAAGCACCATACCGAAGGCACGAAGGGCGATTCCGCCTTTTCCAAGAAGAGTTCCTCCGATCAGCAGTGATGCAAGGGCGATGGTTACCATACCCTGACCGATGTTGATATCCACGGATTTCTGGGACTGCGCCAGAAGACATCCGGAAAGAGCTGTGAAGGAGTTTGCAATGCAAAGACCTACAATCGTTGTAAATGCCGGGTTAATAGAGGAGGACTTTACCATGTCTGCGTTATTTCCGGTTGCACGAATGGCAAGACCCAGTCTTGTCTTCAAAAAATACACAAGAAATCCAATTACAAGAACAACTGCACAAATACCAATGAGAATCTCCGTCTGAGCTCCCAGTGGCGTTTCTGCGAGGCGGTCCTTCAGCATTGTAAAGATGGTTGTCGTCTTGTTCATATTCAGCAGGGAAGATCCTCCCATCACTGCAATATTAATAGAATAAAGTCCTGTATTTACGATAATTCCCGCAAGAAGACTGTCAACTCCCATTTTAGTCTGTAAGAATGCGGTAATAAAGCCGGAGCAAACTCCTGCAAGCATCGCTGCCAGAATGGAAAGAAACGGATGTCCGCTGATCGCTACTACAGCACCAACGGCTGCTCCCAGTGTGAAGCAGCCGTCTGTAGAAAGATCGCAGACATTTAACATATTATAGCTCAGAAACAGTGCAAGAACTGTCAGGGAACAGAACAGGCCAAGTTTCAAAGCTGTCTGTCCAAGAGCCATGATCATTGGTAATGTCACGATAGTGTCCTCCAATTTTTTTTAGTTATTCTGCGAGATCCTCGAAGCTCTCTGCAGTTTTGATCTCATTTACCTGCGTACAGAATGGAGCAAATGCTTCTTTGATCGTTTCAAAGTCAAAGCCAACTGCCTCACAGATTTCTGTATTTACAGTAGCAGTACCATTGTCAAAGGTTTTAACCGGAGTAGATGCCGGATCTGCACCGTCTACAAGGATTTCCGCAATCATGTCCGCTGTCTCAGCACCAAGGTTTGCATAATCTACACCATATCCTGCAAATGCTCCATTCAGAGCGAAGGAGTCTGCTCCGGTGTAATGCGGGATTTTGGCATCTGCAAAAGTTTCATAGATAGAAAGTTCTGCAGTCATGATGGTGTTATCTGTTGGTGTGAAAACTGCATCAACGCCGTCTGCAACCAGTGCCTGTGCTGCCAGCTGAACTTCATCTGTGGTAGTTCCGGTACGTTCTACATATTCCACGCCCTTTTCATCCAGGTAAGCTTTTGCAGCTTCGATGGCGCCTGTGGAAGAATCCTGACCGAGGTCATAAAGAAGACCAATCTTCTTTGCATCCGGATTTGCCGCAAAAATCAGATTCATAATAGAAGCTGTATCCAGATAATCGGAGGTACCTGTGAGATTTGCTCCCGGAGCTTCAAGAGAATCTACAAGACCTGCTCCTACCGGATCAGATACAGCAGAGAAAACAACCGGAGTATCAGATCCGTCTGTAACTGCCTGCATACGCATAGCAACCGGTGTTGCAACACCAACCATCAGATCCACACCGTCTGCCTGGAAATCTGTGATGATCTGATCCATGACGTTGTTATCTGCATTACAGTTGTCATAGAAGACTTCAAAAGAAACGCCCTTTTCTTCACCGATCTCGGTAAGACGGTTCTGAATATTGTCAACGATCTGATTCAGAGAAGCATCATCCACATAATTACAGATTCCTACTTTGTAATCCGCCGCCATTACAGTTCCGGTCATCATCATTGTTGTCATTGCAGTAACTGCTGCCAGTGTCATCATTCTTTTCTTCATAGTATTGTCTCCTTTTCTTTAAAAAACTGTTTATGTGTTGGTCCAATCGAGACAGAAATTTCCTATTTTGGTTTTGCCGACACATCCGGTGAAAAATTGTATCACAATAAAAAACCGTCCCAGAATAAATCTGAGACGGTAATAATTACTTATTATCGCGGTACCACTCACTTTGGCATGTGCCCACTTATCACGTACAATCATACGCCCTCCTTGATAACGGGTTCGGATCCCGTCAGCACCTACTCTGTAAATTTCAGCACTGCCCTCAAAAGTCCATTCACCACAAAATCCTGTACGGGACTTCCACCTGCACCCGCTCTCTGGAACATTCTTTCTGTGACTACTACTCTTTCTCATTGGTTTTTCTGATGTACACTTTAGCACATTACATTGTGATTGTCAACCCAAATTTTCGGAAAGTTTATAATATTTTACGAAAACTGAAAATTCAAATCCCGCTCTTAGTTTTTGAAGCTGTGAACCGGCGCCGGAATACGTCCGCCTCTGGCAACAAAGCGATCACAAGAGAAGGAGTTCACCGGCATGATCGGTGCATATCCGAGAAGGCCGCCGAATTCTACGGTTTCTCCAACACCCTTTCCGATAACCGGGATCACACGAACAGCTGTCGTCTTCTGGTTGATCATTCCGATTGCAGCCTCATCCGCAATAATTCCGGAAATGGTAGATGCCTTTGTATCTCCCGGAATCGCAATCATATCCAGACCTACAGAGCATACGCATGTCATAGCTTCCAGTTTTTCGATGGTAAGAGCACCATCTTTGACCGCATCAATCATTCCCTGATCTTCACTGACAGGAATGAATGCACCACTCAGACCGCCGACTGCTGTAGATGCCATAACTCCGCCCTTCTTCACCTGATCGTTCAGAAGTGCCAGAGCAGCCGTTGTTCCCGGTGCACCTGCGCGCTCAAGACCGATTTCCTGAAGAATCTCTGCAACAGAGTCACCAATTGCCGGAGTCGGAGCAAGAGAAAGATCCACAATTCCGAATGGCACGTGAAGTCTCTGGGACGCTTCCATTGCAACAAGCTGACCAACACGGGTAACTTTGAATGCAGTTTTCTTGATCGTCTCGCAAAGAGTCTCAAAATCTGCCCCACGTACAGACTCCAGAGCAGTCTTTACTACTCCCGGGCCGCTGACACCTACATTGATGATGCAATCCTCTTCTGTAACACCGTGGAATGCACCTGCCATGAACGGGTTATCATCCGGAGCATTGCAGAATACAACAAGCTTTGCGCATCCGAGGGAATCCTGCTCCTTGGATGCTTCTGCTGTAGCGAGTACAATCTCCCCCATAAGTTTGACTGCATCCATGTTGATTCCTGTTTTTGTGGAACCTACATTGACAGAACTGCAGACACGCTCAGTCTCCGCCAGTGCCTGAGGAATGGAACGAATCAGAAGTTCTTCTGCCTTTGTCATTCCCTTGCTTACCAGTGCAGAATATCCACCGATAAAGTTTACACCTACTGTGTGCGCTGCACGGTCCAGCGTCTTCGCAATCGTCACGAAATCTTCCGGAGTTTTGCATGCAGCACCGCCGATCAATGCGATCGGAGTCACGGAAATACGTTTGTTCACGATCGGAATGCCATATTCCATGGAAATTTTTTCACCTGTAGATACAAGATCCTTCGCAAGAGTTGTAATTTTGTTGTAGATATTCTCATTGAGAACATCCAGATCACTGCTGATACAGTCCAGAAGACTGATTCCCATGGTAATTGTACGAACATCAAGGTTTTCCTGTTCGATCATTTTGTTAGTTTCGCTAACCTCGAATATATTAATCATTACTCTCTCTCCCAATGAATCAGATTCTATGCATCTTGTTGAAAATATCCTCATGCTGACAGTGGATCACTACGCCGATCTCTTCTCCGAGATCTTTGAGTTCACGTGCAAGAATTCCGTGATCTTTCTCAGAAGCACTGGCATCTGCAACCATCATCATGTTGAAATACCCCTGCACAATCGTCTGTGAAATATCAAGAATATTCACATGATTATTGGCAAGATAAGTACAAACCTTTGCAATGATTCCTACGGTGTCATTTCCTACTACTGTGATAATCGTCTTTTTCATGGGTTAATCCTTTCTGTCTTACAAGATGTTTTTTAGAGCTGAACCAATTCAGAAGGACAGTCTCTGTGGGCCACTTCAATATGAAAATCGGATGCCTGATAAGGATTGTCTCCCATAGTAACCTCAGAGCATACCGTCTCATATGCAAGTTTCTCGTAGTTATTTTCCTGACTCAGATGTCCAAGCAGGATGTGACTGAGATCTTCATGAAGCAGTCTGCATAGAAGCCGACCTGCATTCTCATTGGACAAATGTCCGCGATCTCCGAGAATACGCCGTTTCAGGTTGTAAGGATATCTTCCCACCTGAAGCATATTCACATCGTGGTTTGCCTCCAGAAGAAGTGCATGAAGTCCTGTCAGGTGCTCCACAATATATTCATTGTATTTTCCCAGGTCTGTCGCAATTCCCACGGCCTTTCCACCATTCTCCACCCGGTAGCCTACCGGCTGTGCAGCATCGTGGGGAATGGAAAAAGCCTCAATTGAGAGGTCATTGATCCGGAACACCTCGTCCTCCCGGATTTCATGAAAAATTCCATCCGGAATTTTTTTTCCGAGAGAATTGCTGCGAATCATAGCATCCACCGTACCGCCGGTGGTATAGATCGGCACTCCGTATCTTCTCGCCATCACACCCAGTCCCTGAATGTGGTCCGAGTGTTCATGGGTCACAAGAATTGCGCTGAGATCTCTTCCTGTGAGATCCAGCTGATTCAGCCCCTGTTCAATACGCTTGCCACTGATTCCCGCATCAATGAGAATGTGGGTGCTGTCAGAACCTACATAAATACAATTGCCGCTGCTTCCACTGGCAATACTACAAAGTCTCATAAATATGTAACCTTTCTCTGATCTGGCGGATGGTTTCCGTCACACCGCCGCTGTTATCAAGAACAAAATCCGAATGTTCTCTAAAGAACCGGTCCGAAGCCTGACTGTTCATAATATCCAGAGCCTTCTGTCTTGAATAACCACGGCTGTCCATCAAACGCTGTATGCGTATCTCTTTTTCTGTGTAGATATACCATACCTCATCACAGAAGGCTTCATAGTGATCCTCCAACAGCAGTGCCGCTTCCACTACACAGAGCCCTCTCTGATTCTGACGTTCGTTCTCGATCCGCATAAGAATCTCCTGCTTCACCGCAGGATGAATGATTGCATTCAATGCAGATCTCTTTTCCGCCTCAGAAAATACTACATCGGAAACAAGCTTCCGGTCAATAGTTTTATCATTTTTCAGAATATTTCTGCCAAAAAGCCCAATCACAGGTTCATAACAGATCCCTCCGGGTTCCATCACTTCATGGCCCACCAGATCGGCTTTGATAATCGCTGCGTCGAACTCTTTTTCCAGAAGATCAAGTACAGTGCTCTTTCCCGCACCGACTCCTCCTGTCACTCCCAGTACTCTCATTATTTTGCCTCATACCAGTTGTCGCCGGAGTGCATATCCACTTCCAGATTCACGGAAAGATCTGCGGCGTTTCGCATTTCCTCCTCAAGAATCACTGACACTCTGGGCAATTCTTCTCTCTTTGTTTCGATCAAAAGTTCATCATGCACCTGCAGTACGAGACGGGATTCCAGGTGTTCCTCCGAAAGCCTTTCTCTGACACGGTTCATGGCAATTTTAATAATATCTGCCGCTGTTCCCTGAATCGGAGAATTCATGGCAACTCGTTCTCCAAAAGAACGCTGCATGAAGTTTGCGGATTTCAGTTCCGGAATCGGTCTTCTTCTGCCGAACATCGTAACCCCATATCCTTCTGTCTTCGCCGTTTCCACACAGCGATCCAGAAACTCCTTGATCTTCGGGTACGTCCGGAAATACTGCTCAATGTATTCCGATGCTTCTTTTCTTGTAATGCTGAGATCCTCACTTAATCCAAAGGCACTGATTCCATAGACAATTCCGAAGTTTACCGCCTTGGCGTTTCGTCTCTGAAGCGGGGTAACTTCTTCAAAAGGCACATGAAATACCTGGGATGCAGTCATGCGGTGAATGTCCTGCGCCTCACGATAAGCCTGAATCAGTCTCTCATCCCCGGACATATGTGCAAGCACACGTAGCTCAATCTGGGAATAATCCGCATCCAGGAACACAAAACCATCCTTTGGAACAAATACCTTTCGGATCAGCCGGCCAAGTTCCATACGAACCGGAATGTTCTGCAGGTTCGGCTCCGCACTGCTGATTCGTCCCGTGGCTGTGATGGTCTGATTAAACGTAGAATGAATTCGGCCGTCTTCTCCAATCACAGCGGCTAACCCGTCTGCATAGGTGGATTTCAGTTTCGTAAGCTGTCTGTACTCCAGAATATCTTTAATGATCGGCTGTTCCCCGGAAAGCTTCTCCAAAATCTCTGCAGAAGTAGAATAACCGGTTTTTGTTTTTTTGCTTCCCGGAATTCCCATCTTTTCGAAGAGAATGACTCCCAGCTGTTTCGGAGAGTTGATATTAAATTCTTCTCCCGCCTGTGTGTAAATCGAGGTTTTCAGTTCTTCAATTCGTCCGGAGAGGCGATCACCATAAGCAGAAAGTTCCTCTCCCCGCACGAGTACACCGTATTTTTCCATAGAATCCAGTGTGAAAATCAGAGGTCTCTCAATCTCTTCATACACCTGTCTCATGCCGGTCTTTTCAAGCATATCCATCAAAGGCTCCTGCAGTCGATATACCGCATTTGCCTCATATCCCAGAAGCTTTACGAGATTATCATCATCCTCTTCCCATGCTTTTTTTATACTCTTCTTTCCAAGCAAATCCTCTCTGGATGGAAGCAGAATCCCATTCAGAAATTCTCTCGCCGTGTCATCATAGGTATACTGGGATTTCAGCGGATTGTGAAGATATGCAGCAACGGATACGTCAAAAACATGGTCCTCCGAAGATACGGAAACATGTTTCAGCATCTGTTTCACATCCATACTGCAAAGAACGGAAGACTCTGACAAATCCGAAAGTTTCTGAAGGAGATATTCACTTCGAAGAAGTCCCTGTACCGGAATCACATAGGTTTCCTTCTCTCCCAGACAAAGTCCCAGGCCGTAACAGGTATTGTCCTCAAGAGCAAGGCTTACGCCCACGCGATCTTGTTCTGCCGCCTTCCCGAAAAGATTCTCCACCCCTTCCAGGTCACTGCACACAAAGAACTCCTGCTCATCCACCGTTTCCGAGACCTGAGTCTGATCAAATCTTCCAAGGAGATTCTTAAACTCCAGACGTTTGCAAAGTTCATAGGCTTCTCTTGTATAAAGATTGCCGAATCTGGCTTTCTCATAATCATATTCCAGCGGAACCTCCGTGTTGATGGTCGCCAGAATTTTGGAAAGCTGTGCAAGATCATAATGATCTCTCAGAGACTCCCTTGCCTTGTTCGGTTTAATTTCTTCCACATGATCATGGGCATTTTCGATCGAACCGTAGGCCACAATCAGCTTTGTGGCTGTCTTCTCTCCAACCCCCGGAATTCCCGGAATATTGTCGGAAGAGTCCCCCATAAGTGCCTTCAGGTCGATGATCTGAGGCGGGGTCACCTGATATTTCTCCAGTACCTCTTTGGTATGGTAATTCTCAATGTTTGTCTGTCCCCGGACCGTTTTGGGCAGGCGGATCATTACCTTATCCGTCGCAAGCTGAAGCAGATCCCGGTCTCCCGAGAGAATGGTTGCTTCCATCTGTTTCTCTTCACTTCTTCTTGCAAGAGTTCCCAAAATATCATCCGCTTCAAAGCCTGCCATGCTGACTGTAACGACACCCATGGCACCAAGCATCTCCTTGATCAAAGGTACCTGTTCCCGCAGTTCCTCCGGCATTGCATGTCTCGTTCCCTTGTATTCCGGATACATTTTGTGGCGGAATGTCGGCTCCTTCAAATCAAAAGCGACCGTAAGATAATCCGGCTTCTCCTCCTCCAGAATTCGAAACAAAATATTCAAAAAACCGTACACAGCTCCTGTATGCTGTCCTTCACTGTTGGTCAGATCCGGCAGGCCGTAAAAAGCCCTGTTCAGAATGCTGTGTCCGTCAATCAGCAAAATTTTTTCACTCATAGTTCCCCTCATATGCGTCGAAACGATGCATCCTCTGACAGAATCAAAAAATGCATCGTCACTCTTGGTAAAGCGGATCTTCGTAACCCGCTCTGCTGCTTACTCATGAACGCAGACTGCTTCGCAGCTTATCTGCTTTCAAATATCATCATTAAAGCGACGGCAACAGCCAGCATTCCCATAAGGAACGCTGACCATATTTTTGCCAGTCGGCTGATTTTCATTCGATATACAGACCTGTGCGCCTTCTTCAGATCCTGGTCTAACAGATCTCGAAAGTCCAGCGTACTGTCCTCCTCCGTAGTCAGCTGCTCCATGGCACGACTCACGGTAAAATAGATCTCAAGCTCATCCCTGCAGGCAGAACACTCACTGATATGAGTCAAAAACTCTTCCAGTTCTTCTCCTGCCAGTTCATGGCTGATATACCGATTTACCATTGATTCTGCAGTCTGACAATCCATGAACTCACCCCTTTTCGTTCAGAATTTTCATAAATTCCTCACCGGTAATTGTCTCATGTTCATATAAATACTGAGCCAGTTCGTGAAGTTTTCCCATGTTTTCCTTAAGAATATTAACCGCCTTGTCATACTGTGTGGACACAAGATTCACGACCATCTTGTCGATTTCTGTCTGTGTCTCAAAGGAGCAGGCAAGACTTGCATCTCCTCCAAGATACTGATTCGACTGTGTCTCCATGGCAACCATACCAAACTGATCGCTCATACCATATCGAGTGATCATAGCTCTGGCAATTTTGGTCGCCTGCTCAATGTCATTGGAAGCACCTGTGGTAATGGAATGGAATACCACATCCTCCGCCGCACGTCCTCCGGTAAAGGTCGCAATCTTATTCTCAAGTTCCTCTTTGCTGAGGAGGAAGTGTTCCTTCTCATCTACCTGCATGGTATAACCGAGTGCTCCGGAAGTTCTCGGAATAATGGTAATCTTGTGAACCGGTGCAGATTCCGTCTGCTTCGCAGCCACAAGAGCATGTCCAATCTCATGATAGCTGACAATCAGTTTTTCCTTATTGGAAAGAACACGGTTCTTCTTCTGGTATCCGGCAATGACAACCTCAATGCTCTCCTCGAAATCCGCCTGAGTCGCAAACCTTCTTCCATCACGTACCGCACGAAGAGCGGCTTCGTTTACGATGTTTGCAAGATCTGCACCGGAAGCACCGGAAGCTGCTTTTGCGATCTCATCAAATCGAACCGTATCTGAAATCTTAATTTTTTTTGCATGGACTCTGAGAATCTCTTCTCTTCCCTTCAGATCCGGAAGTTCCACAGGAATTCTTCTGTCGAAACGGCCCGGACGAAGAAGGGCAGGATCCAGAGAATCCGGACGGTTGGTTGCCGCCAGAATAACAACACCTTTGGATCCGTCAAAACCATCCATCTCTGTAAGAAGCTGGTTCAGTGTCTGCTCTCTCTCATCGTTACCGCTGAGACCGCCGCCATCTCGTTTTTTACCGATGGTATCAATCTCATCAATAAACACAATACAAGGAGCTTTCTCATTTGCCTGTGCAAAGAGATCTCGCACCTTTGCAGCACCCATACCGACAAACATCTCTACAAATTCAGAACCGGAAATAGAGAAGAAAGGAACTTCCGCCTCACCGGCCACTGCCTTTGCAAGAAGAGTTTTACCTGTTCCCGGAGGGCCTACAAGAAGAGCACCTTTCGGCATGGAAGCACCGATATCTTTGTATTTCTGAGGCTCATGAAGGAATCCGACAATCTCCTGAAGAAGCTCTTTTGCCTCATCCTCACCTGCCACATCCGAAAACTTGATACCGTTTGTGGACTTCACATATACCTTGGCATTGCTTTTTCCAAAAGACATGGCGCCGCCGGCACCACCCATACCGCTCATCATCTTCTTGCTGAGCCATCTTCCTACAAGAATAAACATGGCAAGCGGAAGAACATATCCCATAATCAGACTCAGAAGAAGGTTGTTATTCTCAGTGATCACAGCTTCCATGGAAACATTGTGATCATACAGTCTTGTCACAAGATCCGGATCTTCCATTCTGGCTGTCTTGTAAGTGACGTTTTCCAGACCGGATTTGTCTCCGTCTCCCACTTCATAATAAATATAATTCGTGCGGATTTCCGCCTTAGTAACCTGATTTTCCTCAACCTGTTTCAAAAAAGCCGTATAGTCCGTTGTCTGGATTGAGCTTTCACGAATCGCAGGTAAAATAAAGATATTCAGTACCAGAATCACGGCAATTGCGATCAGATAATAAATATAGATCGGCCGCTTTTCCGGCTTTGAGTTTTTACTTCCAAAATTCATAAATCTACCTCCCGAATAAACGATTCGCCTGACTAATTATCAGGTGGTATTAGCAAGATAGCACCGTTCTGTTCTAAAATCAATAGAACACACAGGAATTTCACAAACTTTTTAGAATTCCCTGTCAATTGGAATCTTATAGTCTGCTTCACTACTCACTAATAAACACCGGAAGCCTCATACCTCACATACATTGTTCAGTACCGGAATTCCTGTTCAAAAAATCCTTCCGGTTCCACCAGCCTCAGGCATTCCCGGCGAAAATCCTCCTCCGAAGAAAGAGGCATTCTCCAGGCCAGGCCGCATTCTCCGTGAATCCCGGGAGGTACCGGGATCATTCGCCCGGGAAGATGCTTTTCTTTGCAGATCGATTCTGCAAGGAGCGCATCCTCCGTTGTTCGAAAGGTCACAACCATCTCTCGTTTCATAACATCAGATTCGAATGACTTTGCCCGCTTTTTCCATAGACTCCGCAATTTCATACATATTGGTCACTCCACCAACCCGGAGAAGTTCCTTAATTCCATAGAAATCCAGACAGGTTCCGCAGGTGAAAATTTCAACTCCTCTTTCTTCCAGAGTTTTCAAGTCGTTCAGACTCTCGCTTCCCTCTGTTGTAAGATGAGCACCGCCATTAAAGAAAAGAATTCTCTTCGGCAGCACCTCCTGCTGGGTCAGTGCATACAGATAACTCTTCATAAGGAGTTTTCCAAGTTTTTCATCTCCCTGCCCCATCACATTGGTTCCAATGGCAATGACTGTGGAATCCAGTCGTTCTTCCGGTATGCAGACCGCTTCTGTACTTTGAATTTCGGTCTCCTGTCCTTTCGTAATACGAAGAAGAAAATCCTTCTCCACCTGTTCCACTGTTTTGCCGCAATGCTGGTTTTCTACCATACGGCTGAGATTCTCCACTGCCGCATCATTATCTACCAGAATATCGAGAACCTCACCCGATTTCATATTCTGCAGTTCTTTCAATGCCATCACAACCGGTTTCGGGCACTCCAGTCCTCTTGCATCAAGTTTCATGTCCTTCTCCTTTTTGCATCGATCGGAATCACAGCATTCTGACAGCCCATTCTTCGAGGCAATCAGAATGTTATCTTCCGCTTTCTTTCGTCTTTATCTGATCAGATCTCTCTGGTTGCTTCTGCAAGCCATTCTCTCTCCTCTTCAGAAAGGTATGGAGAAATCTTTTCGTATACGGTCTTGTGATACTTGTTCAGAAGTTCTCGTTCCTTCTCCTGCATCTGCTCCGGAAGAATCGCATCCAGATCAAACGGAACCATGGTCAGCTCTTCAAATTTCATAAACTGGCCAACTTCTGTCTTGAATGCCTTCTTGCAGAGAAGGAGACTTTCATGACGGATACCGAACTTGTTCTCCTCATAATATCCAGGCTCGTCAGAGGTGATCATACCCTCTTCAAAAACAGTACAATCCTTACGCTCCGGAACGGTTTTCCAGCGGAATCCGTTCGGACCTTCATGCACATTCAGAAGATATCCAACGCCGTGTCCTGTGCCATGGTTATAATCTTTGCCCATTTTCCAGAGCGGCTCTCTGGCAAGATAGTCCAGATTGATACCGGTACAACCATAGCGGAATACCGCATCTGCAAGATTGATATGTCCACGAAGAACTGCGGTGAACATTTCTTTCTCCTCCTGAGTGGTCTCTCCCATGGCGATGGTTCTCGTAATATCTGTAGTACCTTCCATGTACTGTCCGCCGGTATCGCAAAGAAGCAGGCTTCTTGGCTCTACAGGAATGTCTGTCTCCGGAGTTGCAGAATAGTGAACAATGGCACCATGCGCACCATAGGAAATAATCGGATTGAAAGATTCCTCAAGGAAGTTCTCCTGCTCTTTTCTGAACTCCAGAAGTTTCTCTGCCGCACTGATTTCTGTGATGGTCTCTTTGCCCACCGTCTTTTTGAGCCAGTACATGAATTTTGTCACTGCAACACCATCTTTGATATGTGCAATGATCTCATTGTTTGCCTCAGTCTCATTTTTGATCGCCTTAAACAGCGTGGTCGGGTTCTCAGCATCAATCACATTCACATTAGAAGGAATGGCATCTACCAGACGGCTGTTAACTCTTGATTTGGACAGGAGAATGGTGGATCCCTCTTTTCCGCCTGCAACTGCGTCATAAACGCTGTCATAAGGAGCAATGACAACTCCGTCCTCACAAAGAGCTGCCTTCACCTCTTCGGAAAAAGCTTTCTCACTTGCAAACAGTGTAACTTTTTCTTCATCCATCCAGACATAGCTCAAAAATACCGGATTGCATGGGATATCTCCGCCTCTGAGATTGAGAAGCCATGCAATGTCATCCAGAGAAGACAGAAGGAAAGAATCTGCTCCTTTCTCCTTCATCACTTCACGTACTCTCTGAAGTTTGGAGGCTCTTGTCTCTCCACACCATTTTACATCCAGTTCCATTACCGGCTCTGCAGAAAGTTCCGGGCGTCCTTCCCAGATGTTTCCAACAAGATCCAGAGAAGTTTTGAAGGAAACGTGTTTCTCCGCCAGCAAACTGCGAAGAGTCTCCGCCTCCTGTGCACCGACGGTTCTTCCGTCAAATCCCAGCGTCTGACCATCTTTCAGTTCGTTTTTCAGGAACTCATGAAGGGTCGGAACTTCCGGCTCGCCCAGTTAGTACAGAGTGATCGGTGTTTCGGACAGCTGATCTGCTGCCTGGATAAAATAACGGCCGTCGGTCCAGAGACCTGCCTGATCCTTCATAATGACAGCAGTTCCGGCAGATCCGGTAAATCCGGTGATAAACTCTCTGCTTTTAAAATAAGCTCCCACATACTCTGATGTGTGAAAATCCTCTGTAGGAACGACATAGGCATCCACTCCGCAAACTTCCATTTCCTTGCGAAGAGCGCTGATTCTGTTTGCAATTTCTGTTTTCATTGTTCTCTTCCTTATCTGTAAACTTTGTTTTTTTCCATCCACTGCTTTGCATATGGACAGGTTGCTGCTACTCTTCCGCCCTGCTCATGAATCTGGTCCACCGCAGCCTGTACAAGCTTTGCAGCAAGACCGGATCCACGCATGGTTTCAGAAACATAGGTGTGATCTATGGTAAAAACGCCCTCTGAAGTTTCCGGGAACGTCACCT
>JAUNAE010000415.1 GCA_030527765.1 Eubacteriales bacterium | reverse complement strand
TGCTGCGGACCTTCTTCAGATTCCAGCATGCCTTTCTCAGGCTTTCGCATGCCTGTTGTGGGCCTTCTTCGGATTCCGGCATGCACTTCTCGCATTTTCGCATGCCTGCTGCGGGCCTTCTTCAAATTCCGGCATGCTTTTTATAAATGTTCAATAAGCTGCTGAAAGGTTTGCAGATACTCCTGCTCAACTTCCCGAGGATTTCGAAATGCAATATCCGGCTCAGAGATTAGATTCGCAGCCTCGTCTCTGATCTCCATCGGCATTAGCGTATGAAATTCATAAACAAGCATTTCGTCATCGATCTGAAATACTTTCTCATATTCTTCCGCCTCCGCCGGACGCCCTAGATATTTTTCCCAGATGAATTCCATAAGCTTTCGCTCTTCTTTCTGATATTCCGCCAGCAGATCCTTGATCGGGCGAATCACATCTGCAAGATAAGCTTCTGCCGCATCGTGAAGCAGACAAAGCAGCTGCAGTTCCGTGGAGTATCCTCTTGCTTTTGCCTCTCTTCTGCAATTAAGACAGTGCTGGGCAACGGTATACAGGTGACTCACATGACCATTGGCTCTGCAAAGCAGAGAAAGAGAATGTGCAATATCTTCAATTGCGATATGTTTTTCTTCCGCTTTCAAGGGATCAAAATAGATTCCGGAATACGTAGTAATTTCGCTCATCGTATTTTCTCAGTTCTTTCTCATTATAATCGGTTTCAATCTTTCATCTCAGTCGGGGAGACCCCATCCTCTATAAGTAGGAAATAAAAAATTAGTCTCAGTTGGGGCTAAATCCCTGACTTAGATAAGCCTCCGGCGAATCGCAGAGTTCGCCAGAAGAAAGTTGCTTCGCAACTGCCGAACTCGCAGGCGAATCTTCTTACAAAATTCGCATTTTAATATAACGGTTCACTACATCCACAGTTACTCAGGGATTTTGCAGACATCAACCCAGCCAATGCATTCAGATGCCATCTCCAGTTCCTCCAGGTTCAATTTCACCGCACTGTTGGCGCTTCCACATGCAGGATAAACGATATCGAATCTTTTCAGAGACTCATCCAGATATACGTTCACACCTTCATGAATTCCGAAGGGACACACTCCGCCGATTCCATGGCCGATCAAAGTATGAACTTCCTCCGGGGTAAGCATCTTGGCTTTTTTGTGAAAAAATGCCTTGTATTTTCCATTCTGAATTTTGGCGTCTCCGGCGCACAGAATCATCACAGGCTGTTCATCCACAAGAAATGTGAGTGATTTTGCAATCCTTGCAGGTTCCGTTCCAACCGCTACTGCCGCCAATTCTACAGTCGCACTGGACACCTCAAACTCCCGAATCCGATCTCCAAGTCCCTTTTTCTTCAAAAATTCACTCGCTTCTGCAAACGCCATTTCTTTTGTCCTCCTGTGATGCTTTTGATTTTATTATTGAGGGTATCATATCACATTTTGATTTCAAAGTAAAAAAAACACGCCTGCAAAATGCAGTGCGTGGAATATTTTAGGAAGGAGCCCCTCTCAGCTTTCGCCGAGAGAGGTGTATGAAAAAGAAAATTTTTTATAAGATTTGTCTCATCTCTTATGGTTAGTACTATACCTTAGAATTGTGAACAGATTACGTTGAAATTGTGGACATTTTGTGAAAATCCTTTCATCTCAGTCAGGGAGATTCCATCTTCTTTAAGTGGAGGATAACAAATTAGTCTCAGTGGGATCTAACTCCCCGACTAAGATAAGCCTCCGTGTGGATCTACCTGATACAAAAAAGGATCTTCTATGATGTTCTGTCATAAAAGATCCTTTTTTCTAATCACATATGGAATCAAAAGCGATAAAACCTTATATCGATTTATTGTTCTTAATTTTATTATTCTCAGATATCTTGCTTCAACCGATTACTTATGCACCATAAGTATTATAATGCTCGGATAACAGGTTCATAGCGTGCAGTAATTTGTACATATAAACAAGCGGTCCAACGAAGCAAAGAAGGCTTCCAAGAATACACCATCCCCAGAAACTTCCTGCACCAAAGCTGTAGGAAATTCCTCTGCGGCCAAGTTCGTCGCCAATTCGTGCAGAGAGTCTGTGATACCATACAAGCGGTACAATTCCGAATGTCAGCCAGGAGAAAATGAAAACGACAAGCAGATAATGCATGGTTTTCTTTCCATCGTGATTCTGAGCAATAGTATTAATATCAGTACTTACAGAAGACATGACAACCAGCCCATAGATACCGAATGTAATGGCAGAAAGCAGAATAAATTTCAGCAGTCCACGATTTGTCTTCAACTGGTATGCCGGAGCAGATGGTCTTACCGGCTGTCCCCAGGACTGTCCCTGTCCCATGTACGGATTTGGTGCACCGGCTCCATTTCCAGTCGGCTGTCCGCATTTCGGACATACGTTTGCACCATCAGGTAAACTTGCTCCACATTTTCCGCAATAACCCATAAATGTTCCCCCTTTAAATATGATTTTTTTCACAACATTTGTTGCTTTCTGAAATTATTATACAATATTCCTAATTTGATCGTCAAACAATTCTTGTTTTTTCTTTTTTAGTCCAAAATAACCCATACGATATTTGCAATTCACTTTACAATTCCACCTCAGTCGTGGAATCCCCCATCATGTCTTATACAGCTTCATGTCTGTCTAGGGAAGCAAAATCGTCTATATGCTTCTTCCGTCGATACCGTCGCTCAGATTCCTACTATAGTACCATAAATAAAGTTCCGGCTGTAATTAGCAAAGATCCTACCGCAGATTTCCAGGTAAACTGCTCATGAAGAACAACAAATGCAAGAATTAATGTCAGAACAACACTCATTTTGTCGATTGGCACAACCTTGGATGCCTGTCCCACTTGCAATGCCTTATAATAGCAGAGCCAGGAGGCACCGGTAGCAATGCCTGACAAGATAATAAATATCCAGCTTTTTCTTGAAATGCCGGCAAATCCAGTTTGTGTTCCCGAGACAAATACCATGATCCAGGCCATGACCAAAACGACAACAGTTCGAATAGCCGTTGCCAATGTGGAGTTTACGTTCTCAATTCCAATCTTGGCAAGTATGGAAGTGAGTGCAGCAAACACCGCCGACAAAACCGCATATAAAAACCACATAATTTACCCTCCAATCATCCTTGTGTCTGCATTTATTTCTGTTTTAACTCAGGATATACCAGTGTTTTCCATCCACCTTTTGTAGTTATTTCTAACTCAATAGTGGATTTAGAACGATCCAAAATAATCTCATTTGACAATAATCCTTCATACGGCATCGCAAAAACACTTTCTACTTCATCTGTGATCTCCAGTTCAATCGTTTCTCCATTTTGTATTGGAATATTGTTACTAATTCCATGAGCTGTCACTGATCTGCTCAGATATCCTGTCATGATAC
>JAUNAE010000414.1 GCA_030527765.1 Eubacteriales bacterium | reverse complement strand
GAAGAGGGAGTGGAATCAGTCATCTGTCTTTCTACAGATAAAGCGGCATATCCGGTTAATGCGATGGGAACATCAAAAGCAATGATGGAGAAAGTTATTGTTGCAAAAAGTCGAACAACTAAGAAAACAAAGATTTGCTGCACAAGATATGGAAATGTAATGTGTTCGCGAGGGTCGGTTATTCCTCTTTGGATCGATCAGATTAAAGATGGCAATCCAATCACTTTAACTGATCCATCTATGACAAGATTCATAATGTCATTGGATGAAGCTGTAGACTTGGTATTATTCGCTTTTGAACATGGAGAGAGTGGAGATATTCTTGTTCAGAAAGCTCCGGCATGTACAATTCAAACACAGGCTGAAGCAGTATGTGAACTTTTTGGTGGAAATAAGGAAGATATTAAGGTGATTGGTATTCGCCATGGTGAGAAGATGTACGAGACTCTGTTAACAAATGAGGAATGCGCTAATGCAATTGATATGGGAGATTTTTACCGTGTCCCTTGTGATAAGAGAGGATTGAATTACGATAAGTATTTTAATAAAGGCGATGCTAAGCGCAATACTTTAACAGAGTTTAATTCCAATAATACAAAATTGTTAACAGTTAAACAGACAAGGGAAAAGATTGCATCTCTGAAATATATCCAAGAAAGATTAGCAGAAAACTAAATATATCTGAATGTTTGAAAGGATGTAATTATGGGAGAGTTTAGTGAAATTAAATGGAAAGAAAATGGTAAGCTTAAACTTCTTATCATTGTAGGGACAAGACCGGAAATCATACGCCTCGCAGCAGTCATCAATAAGACCCGCAAGTATTTTGATGTAATTCTTGCACATACCGGACAGAACTACGACTATAATTTGAATGGAGTATTCTTCAAAGATCTGAAATTAGCTGATCCAGAGGTTTATTTAAACGCAGTAGGTGAGGATCTAGGTGAGACCTGCGGAAATATTATCGCACAGAGTTACAAGTTGATGGCGGAAATAAAACCGGAAGCCGTTCTTGTTCTGGGGGATACCAACTCTTGCCTTTCTGTAATCGGAGCCAAAAGACTTCATATCCCGATTTTCCATATGGAAGCCGGTAATCGCTGTAAAGATGAGTGTCTTCCGGAAGAGACCAACCGACGTATTGTAGATATCATTTCTGATGTTAACATGGCATACTCAGAACATGCTCGCAGGTACTTAGCCGATTGTGGTCTTCCGAAGGAGCGTACATATGTGACTGGTTCGCCAATGGCAGAAGTTCTTCATAATAATTTAGCAGAAATCGAAGCTTCTGATATTCACAGAAAACTTGGTCTTGAAAAAGGAAAATATATTCTTCTTTCTGCCCATCGTGAGGAGAATATTGATACTGAGAAGAATTTCCTATCTCTTTTCAATGCAATTAATAAGATGGCTGAGAAATATAACATGCCAATTCTGTATTCCTGCCATCCGCGCTCTAAAAAGAAAATTGAAGCAACAGGATTTAAATTGGATCCGAGGGTTATTCAGCATGAGCCCCTCGGTTTCCATGATTATAACTGTCTGCAGATGAATGCGTTTGCAGTTGTGTCTGATTCCGGTACACTTCCGGAAGAGAGTAGCTTCTTTACATCTGTTGGACACCCGTTTCCTGCTATTTGTATTCGTACTTCAACTGAACGTCCGGAAGCGCTGGACAAGGCATGCTTTATTCTTTCCGGCATAGATGAGAAGGGATTACTGCAGTCGGTTGATACCGCAGTTGAATTGAATCGAGATGGAGATTACGGTATTCCGGTACCGGATTACATTGAAGAAAATGTCAGTACGAAAGTTGTTAAAATTATTCAGTCTTACACAGGTGTTGTGAACAAGATGGTTTGGAGAAAAGACGTATAATGGAGGAACGTGTGTGAATATCTTAGTCACGGGTGCAAGGGGCATGGTTGGGACGGCCCTCGTGAACAATCTGAAAAATATCAGAGACAATAAGAATCGTACAAGACCTGGAATTTCTGTAGATGAAATCTATGAATATGACCTGGATTCCACGTCAGAGCAGCTTGATGAATATTGCCGTAAAGCAGAGTTTGTCTTCAATCTTGCCGGAGTGAACCGTCCGGAAAATCCAGAAGATTTCATGGAAGGAAACTTTGGTTTTGCTTCTAAGCTTTTAGAAAATCTGAAGAAGTATCAGAATAAGGCGACCATCATGTTATCTTCTTCTATTCAAGCAACACTTTCCGGACGATTCGGAAATTCTGAGTATGGAAGAAGCAAGAAGGCAGGAGAGCAATTGTTCTTTGACTACGGTGATGAGACAGGGGCGAAGGTAGCAGTATACCGCTTTCCCAATTTAATGGGGCATTCCAGACCAAACTACAACTCTGCTGTATCCACTTTCTGTTGGGCGGTTGCTAATGATGAAGAGTTTACAGTGAATGATCGTAGTACAGAACTAGAACTCCTTTATATAGATGATCTGGTTGAAGGCATGTTCGATCTTTTGGAAGATAAAGAATCACACTGCGAGTTCAAAGGAGTAGAGACTGTTGTCAAGGAAGATGGAAGATATTGCTGTGTTCCGGTTACTCATAAGGTAACACTTGGAGAGATTGTAGATTTACTTCAGCAGTTTAAAAAACAGCCTTTAACTTTGATGATGCCCAAAATGCCGGAGGGTTCTTTTGCAAAGAAACTTTATAGTTTATACCTGAGTTACTTACCGGCAGATAAAATTAAGTATGCTATGAAGATGAATGTCGATGACAGAGGATCATTTACAGAGCTTGTACATACGGAAGATTGCGGACAGGTTAGCATCAACATCAGTAAGCCGGGGATTACTAAAGGACAACATTGGCATAACAGCAAGTGGGAACTGTTCATTGTTGTTGCAGGTCATGGATTGATTCAGGAACGTAACATCAACACAGGTGAGACAGTGGAATTTGAAGTTTCCGGAGACAAAATTGAAGCGGTCCATATGATACCAGGATGGACACATAATATTATTAATTTAAGTAAAACTGAAAATTTAGTCACAGTGATGACCTGTAATGAAATCTTTAATCCGGAAAGACCGGATACATTTTATGAACCAGTCTAAGTACGTTTGCGATAAGATAATTAGTAGTTATTATTTATTTCGTTGAAAATGTTCTAGTGGTGATGAATTTCACAAGAATTATACATGCAAGGAGAGCAATACTAAGTTAAATCAACAACAGGATTTGATAAATAATAATGGGAATACTAACATATAATGATTTGATTACAAATCAAGAATTTCGAAATTATGTAGAGCATAGGTTGGCAAGCAGACCAGAAAAAAAGGTGTATTCCTTTGGAGTAATTTCAAGACTGTATAAGTATCGAGCTTTATCAGAATATGCTGTTGAAGATATCGTCAATAATCAATTGACCGCATCGAATGTATCAGAATTCAATGATATTT
>JAUNAE010000413.1 GCA_030527765.1 Eubacteriales bacterium | reverse complement strand
AAGACACCGCCCTTTCACGGCGGTAACCCGGGTTCGATTCCCGGTAGGATCACCAAATTTTAGACGGAGCACAATGGTGTTTCGTCTTTTTTTTATGTATTTTAACGCTATACACAACAATTATTTATCGCAATACGATAAAAACATATTGACATACAATATTCCATGCGTTATATTAACAATAACAAAAGGAGGTATTCGATATGAAACAGAATCATTTATCTAGGTGGCTAAAGCTAGTGATTGCAGGGGTTGCAATATGTGGACTGATCATTTACATTTTAATCGTCCCAATGATTGGCAAAGAGATGGTAAGTGCAGACGCCGAAGCGCTAAGTGGTTACTATATGCCTTGGTTGATTTTTATTGTAGTTAGCGGGATTCCATGTTATATTGCACTTGCCTTTGCTTGGCAAATTGCGAAGAATATCGGATTAAATTGTTCGTTCTCAGTTGAGAATGCGAGTAAGTTAAAATGGATTTCAAACCTTGCAGTCATTGATGCAGCATATTTTTTCGCAGGTAACGTGATCCTGTTTTTGCTAGGAATGAATCATCCTGGAATATTGCTGTTTTCGCTGATTATTGTGTTTATCGGAGTCGCAATTTCTGTCGCAGCTGCTTCGCTCTCGCATTTGGTTCTTAAAGGTGTGGAACTTGAAGACCTAAATGAGGGAACAATCTAAGGGGGGGATAACAATGAACGGAGAAATTATTTTTAACATTGATGTCATGCTCGCGAAGAGAAAGATGACAGTTACAGAATTGGCGAATCAGGTAGGAATCACTATCTCGAACGTTTCTGTATTAAAGAACGGTAAAGCGAAGGCTCTTAAAATTTCAACTTTGATAAAGCTATGTGAAGTATTAAAGTGTCAACCAGGTGATCTGCTAGAGTATAGGAGCAATGACGATGAAGAAAAAGTGATTAGCATAGGCATACTTATCCTACTGATTGTAATTGGTGGAGTCGTCTTACTCTTTTTTAACGACACCTATAGCACATCCCTAGAGAATATCTATTTCGACGGAATAACAATCGGAACAGATTACGATGACATTGATCTTAGCAAATATACGCCTAGCGATCGGTATTCAGGAAACTATCGTTTCAAATCCGACGAAATTGTCATCGGAACCAGTGACGATAAAGTGAATTATCTTTTTACCGAATTCTCGGGAACAGAAGTGAATGTCACCGTAAATGGTAAAAAAATAAGCACAACGGATGATTTACAGCAAGTTCTTGGCAAAGGTTTTGACGATAAAAGTGAAGATTACAATCAGGACATTCGTAAATATGTCTATAAAGACAGAAAGAAAAACATTAAGGCTGAGTTCGCTTATACGAGAACGACTTCAGGGAATAAGCTAATTTGGGTCGTGCTTAGCCATTAAAATGATAAGAAGCCTTTGCATATAAAAAGACTCTGCCGTATAATATTAGAGAAATGAAACAGAAATAGTGACAGGAGGATAAAATGGCAGAGATTAGACGTCCTGACGATATGGTCAGAATTACAACACCAGAGCTCGCTGACGCATTTATTGAAGAGCAGATCGAGCTGGTACGTAAGCAGATTGGAGATAAGAAAGTTTTGTTAGCACTTTCTGGCGGAGTTGATTCATCCGTTGTTGCAGCACTTTTGATTAAGGCAGTTGGACAGCAGTTGGTATGTGTTCATGTGAACCACGGACTCCTTCGCAAAGGCGAACCAGAGCAGGTTATAGAAGTTTTTAAGAATCAGATGAATGCGAATCTGATTTATGTAGACGCTGTAGATAGATTCCTTGATAAGTTAGAAGGAGTAACAGATCCTGAAACGAAGAGAAAGATTATCGGCGGCGAGTTCATTGAAGTCTTTGCAGAAGAAGCGAGAAAGCTTGACGGCATTGAATTCTTAGCACAGGGTACTATTTGGCCAGACATCCTTGAAAGCGAAGAGGGGATTAAGGCACATCATAATGCAGGTGGACTTCCTGAGGATATGGATTTCGAGCTTTGCGAACCAGTTAGAATTCTCTTTAAGGATGAGGTTCGTGTTGTTGGTGAGAGATTAGGACTTCCTCACGGCATGGTATATAGACAGCCATTCCCAGGTCCAGGTCTTGGTGTTCGTTGCCCTGGAGCAATTACGAGAGATAGACTAGAGGCGGTTAGAGAATCAGATGCGATTCTCAGAGAAGAGTTTGACAAGGCAGGCCTCGCAGGCAAAGTATGGCAGTACTTTACAGTCGTTCCTGATTTCAAATCAACTGGAATTAAGGACGGCAAGAGAGCTTTCGAGTGGTGCTGCATCGTTCGTGCGATTAACACAACTGACGTAATGACAGCAACCGTTGAGCCAATCGATTACGATTTAATGTGCCACATTACAGATCGTATTACACACGAAGTTCCAGGAATCAACAGAGTTCTGTATGACTATACTCCAAAGCCTACAGGAACAGTGGAATTCGAATAATGAACTGTGATTTATCTATTTGAGCAGAGATTATCTCTGCTCTTTTTTATCCTATCAAGTTCCCATGCATAGGATGTATTTTAAAGTTCGCTCGCTTTTTGTTGTGATATAATGTATAATGACATGGAGTGAAAAAATATAGTACAAATACTAAGGAGGAACAATTATGTCAGAAATCGCAGTAAGACATACGCGTGAAGAAAACTACGCGCACACAAATGATTGGAAAAAACCTTATGACGGAAGTATTTTCGACATGTTCAAGGGTGGATCATTTGAACTGATCGACCTCTCAAACCCATTCGGTAGAGGTAATCCACTTTGGCCATCAAACGGAGACTTCCATATTGACAGAGTACAGCATATGCCAATGCACTATCGTCTGTTACAGACTTTCAATGATTTCCATATGCATAACTCAACACATGCTGACTCACCATCACATGTTATCCCAGAAAGTCCATTCACACATGAACTTCCTATTCAGAACTACTTCGGCGAAGCTGTATGCTTAGACATTCCTAAGGGAAAGTGGGAGCTTATCTCAGTTGAAGATATCGAAGAAGCTGCTAAGAAGGTTCCAGGCGGAATCAAGGAAGGTGACTGGGTTCTTCTGAACACAGGAACTCACAGACGTTGGGGAGAAAACGAAGATTACTTCGGTTACAGCCCTGGACTTTCAATTGAAGGTGCTAAGTGGTTCGTAGAACACAAGGTAAGAGGCGTTGGCTTCGACATGCAGGCTATCGACCACATCCTTTACACTTATGCTGCTGATCACGGTCCTGGTCCATACGTTCCAAGAATCGTTGAAGAATACGAAGAAGAATTCGGTCATCCAGCTAAGGAAGACTTCCCAGAATGGGAACCATGCCATGACATCCTGATGGCAAACAACGTAATGGGTATCGAAAACCTGGGCGGAGACCTGGACAAGGTTACCAACCAGAGATTCCTGTTCTGCGCATTCCCACTGAGATGGTA
>JAUNAE010000412.1:1608-3452 GCA_030527765.1 Eubacteriales bacterium | reverse complement strand
AAGTATATGCGGTTTTGAAGGTACGAACGTGCCGATGAAAGCCTTCCTGAAAAGGAAGGCTTTTTTGATGCAAAAAATAACCGCTGAGAAATCAGCGGTTATTTTTTATGACTATATTCAGTTGAATGGTAAAGATCATTCTTCGGATTTTGCAGTGGCCTCTCTGAAAAGTCTGCGTAGATTATCACTGGAACGAAATTCAGTATCAAAGTTGCCTTTCCAATTCATTTGTTCATTTGCATCGGAGATAAAATTCTCCAGCGTATGGTCATGAAAATAATCCGGAGCAAAGTCACAGGATTTGCAGCCGGAGACATACCCCATACAAAGATCATAGACAATAACTTTACCGTCATTGAGTTGTCCTATTCCGGTTTCGGCAATACTTTGACCATGACCCCAGCCTTCGGATCTTATCTGAAATGTTTCTTTCCATAAAAGCTCCATGCCATAATTCCTTTTTTTGAATAGAGTGCATATTTAGCGCTGTGTGCAGCTTCAGTTTAATATAATTATTGAAATCAATTTGGTCATATGAAATGCCATAAGTAGATTTATATTATTATTGCTTGTTGTATATTGCAACACACAATTGGAGTTTTTCATTGTTTCCGTATTAATAGAGAATTTTAATGAATTCTCCTGTAACGTTGGGCTGTGGTAGGCCCCAGGTGTTTGCCTGTTCGCCCATTTTTTATTACTGAAATTGCAGTGTTTTTTGACAGCTAAGACCTGTTATAATAAAAAATAATTGCGATATTTCGTGAATGCAAATGGACAGAGCAGATAAAACAGTATGTCGTTTTTATACGAGGAAGGAGAGCATTAATGAGCAGTGTGTTTGTTTTTTTATTAAGCATGATACCGATGATAATCATTTCTAATTATTAATAAGTCAGGAAGAAGGGAGAGGTGTTATGGCAAAGGCGACATTGGGAGTGCTGCTTAAAGAAGCCCGTGCAGGCGCAGGTCTGACACAGGAACAGCTTGCAAAGAAGGTGCCGGGTGTCACAGCAGCTGACATCAGTAAGGCAGAACGCGATGCTGCTCCCCTGACACAGGATGTGCTGAAGCAGATTGCTAAAGTTACGAATGTAACGCAGAAGTCTTTACTTGATGCGTCCAGAACAACAAAGTATGCTTCGTCTGCAAAAACGTCAGGCACGAGCGCAGCGAAGAAGACTTCATCCACAAAACCGTCAGCCTCGGGCACTGCGAAGAAACCTTCAACAGCGAAAACGTCCGATCAGGGAGTCAGGCTTACTGCTGCAGAGAAAAAGATGCTTACCCTGTACCGGAAAGCTGATGTTGTTAAGAGAGAAATTGTAATTAAAATCTTGGAGAGTGAAACAGACAATTCCGGTGTTTTAGGAAGTATTCTTAACTCTAAAACGGGTGGAGACACACTTTCCATGCTACTGAATGGTGCTAAAGAGCTGCTCGGAAAATAAGAGGAAAGCATTTGCCGGATCATGTTTTTCGTAGGGAACATGTATTCGTAACAGGGGGATATGATGAGTGATTTTAGCTTAAATAATGGAAATGTTGAGATCGAGGTGAACCTTCACGGAGCTGAGGTTCGAAGAATCCGGGATGTGAAGACACAGACCGATTATCTGTGGAATGCAGATCCTGCTTTCTGGAATCGCTGCTCACCGGTTCTCTTTCCGTTCGTTGGTATGGTAAGAGACAAGGTATATCGCTACGATGGAAAAGAATATGGCATGGGACAGCACGGATTTGCCAGGGATATGGATTTTACATTGCTGTCTCAGACAGAGGATACCATCTGGTTCGAACTTGATTCCAATGAGGAGACCCTTTCGAAGTATCCCCTGCATTTT
>JAUNAE010000412.1:0-1577 GCA_030527765.1 Eubacteriales bacterium | reverse complement strand
CTATCAGCTTACAGGACGGACCGTTAAAGTCATGTGGAAGGTGCAGAATCCGGCTGAGGAAACACTGTATTTCTCAATCGGCGCACATCCTGCTTTTCTGTGCCCGATCAGAGAGGGAGAGGTGCAGAGCGACTGCGCATTTCTGTTGAAGGATAAAGAAGGCCATACAGTGAAGGAATTCGTTAATACGATTTTCGGAAGCGGTGGACTTGTAACGGCTAGAAAAGAATGCCGCGAGACGGAGGACGGTGTACTGATGCTGGATGAGCATCTGTTTGACAACGATGCACTTGTACTGGAAGATGACCAGATCGGAGAGGTGGCGATTCTTGATGGAGAAGGAAAGCCGTATCTCACTGTGCAGTTCGATGCGCCGGTTGTAGGACTCTGGTCACCGCCGAAAAAGAAGGCTCCTTTTGTCTGCATCGAGCCCTGGTACGGAAGATGTGACGAAGAGGGATTCACGGGAGATCTGACAGAGAGAAAATGGACCAATCGACTGGAAGCAGGCGAGTGGTTTGAGGCAAGCTATTCAATTACAATTTAAGAGATGATAGCGCCAGCATTTAATGCTGGCGCTTTTTTATTATTACAACATACAATTCGCTACATTTAGCTACATTTTCAAAGAGAACATACAATTCGCTACATTTACATACATTTTCGAAGTGCATCTATGATTCGTTATACTGAAAGTTTTTTCTTCATTTCCTCGAGCAGCAGGGATGCGATCGGAGTGAATACCTGATATTTTTTCCAGATGACATACATCTTTGCTTTTACTGAAGGGTACAAAGGCCGGAATACAAGCTCAGAATCTTCGGATGCAGGATGAAGGTGTTCAAATGTAAGCAGTGCACCTAAACCTTCTCTGACAAAAAAGGTACCGTTTGTAGACAGATTGATGGTCCCGATCAGATTGATTTTGTCGGCATCTTCACCGCACCAGCGCGGGATAACTTTTTCCATGGCCTGCATCGATGCAATGAGATCGACGTGATAGAGGTCTTCTATACTGATCCTGTCTTTTCCGGCCAGAGGATGATTCCTGTGGAGCAGTAAACCTAAAGTGTCTGTTCCCGGAACTTCGAGATAGTTATAGCGTGATAAATCCGGCGGTTCTACAATGACAGCGAAATCCAGAAGACCGCGTTCCAGTCGTTCCACAACCTGTTCTGTATTTCCGCTGGTAAGATGAAACTGAAACAGTGGATAATTGTTTCTGAAATTCCGGATGATAGCGGCGAGATGCCGGATCAGGTGAGACTCTGCGCATCCGATATATACTTCACCGCCCTGGATATTATTCAGATCCTTAAATTCGGCGGTGGTTTTATTGACCATATTTACAATGTCTTCGGCACGTTTACGGAGCAGCATCCCTTCATCGGTCAGGACAAGTCCGCTTGCTATTCTGATAAACAGATCTTTTCCAAGTTCTTCTTCCAGCGCTTTCATCTGTTTCGACAAAGTAGGCTGTGAAATATTTAATTTTTCCGCAGCCCTGGACATGTTTCCTTCACGGGCAATTTCCAGAAAATATTCTAAACCCTTTATTTCCATATAAATACGATCTC
>JAUNAE010000411.1 GCA_030527765.1 Eubacteriales bacterium | reverse complement strand
GCCACGCCGAAGGCTCCGTAAGAAATAATTGCTGTAGAAACATGGAAGGCCAGCCAGTTGCTTCGAAGTGCCGGCATCAGCTCTTTGACATCTTTGCTCTGCATTGCCGCATAACCGATGATCAGAAAAATAACCGGAGATACAAACACTCCCAGAGACTGGAAATGGAACTTCCACATAAAAATCAGGAAGCATAAGCTGATTCCCCAGGCAAAGCTTGTGGCAAACTCATATTGATTGGTCAGCGGAAGTCTTCCCGCTCCGATCCCACGGGTAACCAGTGCCGCCGTATGAATGACAAAGGTCACAATCATAATGCAGCTGGCAATTTTTCCTGCTTTTTCGCTTTTGACTGCAAAGAAAACAAAATACAGAAACATTGCAGCAAAGTACAATACCATTGCCACCGTAAACAGAATATTTTCAATGTTCAGAAACAGATCCATGTTTCTCCCCCTTTTCCTTCAGTTCTTCCAGGAACAACTGTCCCCCTTTGCGGCTTCTGCCCGCAAACGCATACTCCTCTTCTGTCTTAACCGCCCAAAGTTCTGCCGGTCTCAGATAGAATGCAAGAATTAACGCCAGAAGCACGAGAGCACCGCCCACAGCCGTAACCCCTGTGTAAGGGTCTCTCTTCACCTGGAGCAATGTGTATGACTGTGGATCTCTAAAAATAATATTCACACCTTCCACAGTGATCATTTCTCCGTTTGTCAGCACATTCATGCCCAGTACCTGATCATGATAATACAGCCGATAAAGATATCCCGGATTATTAAATGCAGAAGACTTTGTCATGCTGTGCCCGTTTTCATCCTGAGCATAATCCGGATAAAACGCCGAAAAAACAACCGCAACGCCTTCCAACGCATCTACCGTAAGATATTCTCCCGCACAGAGCACTTCCTCCTGCTCGGTCTTTCCATCCTTCTGTACTTCCACGGTTGCCGCCCAGCCGGTAGAATTCTGATAGCATTTCATACCGAACATGGACAGCGGATGATTAACGCTTGTTTCCCCGCTCTCCTGCTTACCGGATTCCCGATCCGTCATTGTCACCTTTGCGAGATACTGTTCTACCGTCTCATCCTCCCGAAGCTGCACCTCAAAATCGTCGATGGTGAGATCATACTTTGTGTCACCAACCGCTTTTGTCTGTCCGGCAACACCGTAAACCGTATACTCTTTCTTCTGGGTCTGCCCAAGAGCAAATCCCACAATGATAATGAGAATTCCCAAATGGGTGAGCCAGGCTCCCCAGAGACCGCTCTTGTTCTTTACCGAATACAGACATTCTCTTCCATCTTCCAGAACCTTCTTTTCGATCTTGCGAAAGCCCATATGCTTGAACAAACCCTCCGGCTCTTTCACTGTAACGACCGGTGTCTCATCCCAGGATTTCAACGCATTTTCCATGGAAAAACCTTCCCGGGTTCTTCGAATCAGAGATGGGAAATGAACGAGATTACACAAAATCAGATTCAGACACAGCAAAATAGTCAGCACTACAAACCAGATGCTGTGAAATACATCATCCAGCCCAAAGAGCAAAATTGCCCGGGCTGCCTGCGCCGAAAACTGCGTCGTGTAATAACTCTCAACCTGATTCTGCTGAATCAGACTGCCGATGGTGCAGACAACCACCAGAATCAGAAGAAGAATCAGGGCAAATTTCATAGAACAGAAAAACCGCCCGATTTTTTTTAACCTTTTCATAAGTTACTCCACTTTCCTTCTTAGTAAAGAAGGAGCCTGTCCTAGGGCAGGCTCCTTGGCTATTTCTTTTTTTGTGAAATGAATTATTAATGGTACAGAAGCTCCATTCCCTGATCAATCAGCTCTTCTGATTTGTCCAGGCATCTTCTTGACATGGTAGAGTTGTGAGCACCCTCACTGTTCTCAACATAACAGAAATCCCAGTACCACTGTGCATCACGGTAGATCTTACGAACCTCATCCACCTCTTCCTCGGTCATCCCCTTCAGCCCCTTCGCAGCAACCACATCTGCAAGGGAAGTCTTAAGAGCTGCAAGTTTCTTGCCAACCTCTTTCTCTCTTCCGACGATCTCTTCCTGTATTGCTCCGACCTTCTCCTTCATGTCTGTATCTCCATGACACTTCACACAAGAAGCAAGAATTTCTTCGTTCTCAAGAGGGCTTTCCCACTTATGACTGTGGTAAGTCACACCACTCTCAGAAGTAGTAACTGCCATATGACAATCCGCACAATTCAGAAGATCCTTATGAACACTTCCTGCCCCAAGATAGGTCTCCATCTCCGGATGCTGAGCTTTCAGCATTCTGGCACCGGTACTCTCCTGTGTCCAGTCTGCAAAGTCGATCTCATTATAATATGCAAGGATTGCTTCCGGATCCATCGTCTCCACACTGCTGTACGGCATTGTCGTTGCCTTTGTCTCCGGATCAAAGTAATACTCAATATGACACTGACCACATGCAAGAACAGATGAATCAATATTCTCCATCTCGTCTCCCAGGGCCTTCGTCACATAGGAATGTGTCACCACACGCTCCCCTGCGTTTCCTGCCTGATTCTCATGACAGTTATAGCAGCTGATGTTCTCATTCATCTTGGAAAGGGTCTCAGAGAAATCATACTGATAAACCTCCTCCCCAAGATCGTTCACGAGTTTTGTGAAATCCGGGCTCTTACAGGTCAGACAGTTTGCCATTGGATGTGGACGTTCTGTATTATTAACATCCTCCAGTGTATATGTATGACTGATTGCACTGGTATAATCTTTGGCAAAACCATATCCCTGATATACGCTCTTGAGATACGGATCCTCATCCAGATAACTGATACGATAGTTGTTATCATCGTTCGCCTTGTAGGATTCTACAATCTCCGGATAAATCTCTGCCCACTCCTCAGCTGTCACAACTCCATTCTCATTGGCCGGTTCCGGAGCGTCTACATGTTTGTAGTCGATTTCTTTCTCCTCGGCAAAAGCCGGAACCGCGGCGGCGATCACTCCACACAGGAACAGCATCGCCCATCCTGTTTTCTTCATCGCACTTCCTCCTTTTTAGATTATTTTGGGATGATGTGTAATCTAATTCATGCGATAATACTTCCAATGATATTATTCTAGCAAAGATTCTTTGAAATCTCAAGTCATACCGGCAAAAAATAGATAAATCAGGTAAGCTTTTATCATCTTCCAAAAAACTCTCTTCTTTTTGCAAGTAGAATACCAGCAACTGCCGCAGCTGCCATCATCAAACCGACATACCATCCAATCGGAGTGTGATCTCCTGTTTTCGGACTGGTCACGGTTTCTGCATGATTCTGTGTATTTGCAGTAGTGTCCGGCTTCTGGTTTTCATCAGAGTTGTTTACATTGTTGTCATTTACCGCGGGATTATTTCCATTATCATCAGATGGCGTGTCATTTCCATTGTCATTGTCTGCAGGGGTATCATTCCCGTTATCATCAT